>CAMLLE010000311.1 GCA_946480555.1 uncultured Verrucomicrobia subdivision 3 bacterium | reverse complement strand
GTTGCCATTGAGATCCATGCTGAAGGCGGTGATCACATGCGCCTTGGTGCCGAAGCCAATCGTCGCCGCGATGGGCTGGCCCGCGAGCATGTGGGCGCCGTCCAGTTCGCCGCTGATGACGCGGTCGAGGAGAATTTTCCAGTTGGACTGCGCTTCGACGGTGACGTAGAGCCCTTCGTCTTCGAAGTAGTTCATCTCCTTCGCAATGATGATTGGGACGCAATCGGTGAGCTTGATGAAACCGAACTTGAGGTCGGTTTTCTCCAGTTTGGCGGCCATCGCCGGGCCGGTGGCGAACCCTGCCGCGACCAGGGTCGCAGCCAGGACGGCGGTTTTGCGCAGATGTTTAATGAATGAGTTGGGATTCAGCTTCATGATGTTTGTCGTTTCTAAATTGGGTTACTGCCTTCTCGTAAAGGTCACTTCGGAACACCTCACGCCCGAGCGCGAAGTTCAACACGGAGGAATTCTTCAAGCCGCCCACCGCGCGAATGAGCTGGAACACGGCCGCAGCCTTCTCGCTGTTGGGATCGTTGGCGTCATCCCCGTGAAAGACACAGAAGCGCGGCACTTCACGCACTGTGCCGTGGCCAAAATCGAATCGGCCGTCAAATCCCCAGCGCAGCGATTCCGGCGCGACGTTCACGAACTCGGGCCGGGCGAGAACCTCGATGACGCGCTCGCGGTTCGCCGGCTTCTCGCAGAACTCGCACGCTTCGAGCAACGCCGCCACGAGCGCCAGATGTTCCTCCGGTTGCGCCTCCGCAAAATCCCGCCGCAGCATCAGCACCTTCTCCGGATGGCCCGGCTGAAGTTCCGAACTGACCGCCACGCACCAGCC
Source organism: uncultured Verrucomicrobia subdivision 3 bacterium (assembly GCA_946480555.1). The sequence continues at coordinate 4,140 of CAMLLE010000311.1, read as the reverse complement.
GGCGTTGGACCGCACGGCCACGGAGTTCCACGGTTCGCCCACGCAAAAGCCATCGAGATGACCGGCCTTGAGATTCGCCACCATCTGCGGCGGAGGCACGACGACGATGCGCACGTCGCGGTCCGGATTGATCCCGGCGGCTGAAAGCCATTTGCGCAGCAGGAAATTGTGGGAGGAGAACTGTGAGACGATTCCAAACGTGAAAGTCTTCCGATGCCGTTGCGCAATGATCTGTTCGCGCAATCCCGCGCCGTCCCGAACGCCGATGCGATGCAGCTCATTTGAAAGAGTGATCGCATTGCCGTGAAGATTCAGAACCAGTGCCGTGATGCATTCCGCCGCAACGGACCCGAGTCCGAGCGTCGCGGCAACCGGCATGGCAGCCAGCGCGTGTGAGGCGTGCAACTCGCCGTGTATGACCTTGTCGCGGACGGTCGCCCAGCCCAATTCACGATGCAGCACAACGCGCAAACCGTGCTTCTCGAAGAGGCCCAGCTCTTGAGCCATCACGATCGGCGCGCAATCGGCGAGCGGCACAAAGCCGAGCTTCAACACCCCGCGCAGGGCTCCCGATTTCAACGTTGGCGATTTTGCGTTCACGATTGACTGTCTGCGCCTCCTTTAGCGGCGCGTGTGCCAGCGCGGTTTTATGGCGTGATGATTGCTTGGCGGAATGCCAATCGAAACGATGAGACTGATTCATAAATGAACGATCCACTCGACAGTCGGCAGGTGCGGATGTTTTGCGTGCTGGCACGCACGGGCAGTTTTACGCAGACAGCACGCGAAGTTCACGTAACGCAATCTGGCGTCAGCCATGCGATGAAAGCTTTGGAACGCGATGTTGGCTGTCGTCTTTTGGACAGATTGGGCAAAAAGGTCGTGCTAACGCAGGCTGGCGAGCAGTTGCTGCATCACGCGACGAAAATTCTGCACGAAATGGAAAGCGCGCGCGAAGCGCTGGCGCATCTCGGCAAGTGGGGCCGCGGCCGCTTGCGCATTGGCGCGAGCACCACCGCGTGCCAGCACATCATTCCGTCCGTCATGCGCGAGTTTAAGGAAAGTTTTCCCGATCATGTCGTAACCATCGAACCGGGCGACACACCGGATCTCGTCAGCTCGTTGCTGCGTCAGCGCATCGATCTCGCCCTCTCGCTGGAACCCGCGAACGAACCGCAGCTGGAGTTTCATCCACTGTTCACCGACGAACTGCACTTCATCGTAGGCGCCATGCATCCGTGGGCACGCACCGAGCATGTGGAGCGCGCGGACATTCCGCGGCAGAACTACATTCTCTACAGCAAGAACAGCATTACGTTCCGGCTCATCGAACAATACTTCCGCCGCGAAGAAATGACGCTGAACACCGTGATGGAACTCGGCAGCATGGAAGCGACGAAGGAACTCGTGAAGCTCGGCATCGGCATCAGCATCCTGGCGCCGTGGATCGCGCGGAAAGAACTCGAGGACGGTTCGCTCGTGGCGCTGCCGCTCGGCCGCCGCAAGCTGGAACGCCGCTGGGGCATCCTGCACTGGAAAGGCCGCCGCCTCAGCCTGGCCGAAGAGACCTTTGTTGGCCTTTGCGATTCCGCCTGCGTGCCACTGCGATCAAGGTCATCGACGTGACAGCAAGGAAGCTCAACCCAGAGGGCGAGCAGGGATTTCAGCCGGATTCTGCAATTCATCGAAGCGGGCGTGCTTGATACGGCGAGGCTTGATGAAATCCCCACAGAGCTGGGCTGCGTAACATCCGCACACCACCCCGATGATCCGCATCCCGGGCGGCTTAAGGTGGTAGCCAGTTCGACCGAACATCCGCATGATCAACTGAGACTGGCCTATCGCGAGGCAACTCCCGGCGGCGCGTGGCTATGGCCATTCGACTTTCAAGCGATAGCTCGCCGCTGGCGCGTTTGTTTGCGCGTCGGCAATGCTCACGTCCACGGTATTGCCGACGCCCGATTCCGTCGCGGCAACGCCGGGAAGCCAGCTGCCGTTTGAGTTTGTCGCGATGCCCATCCATGCATCCTGAATCGCCAGATCCCCGCTGCGCTGCACGCTCAACACGATGTCGGCAGCCTTTGTGTTTCGCGAAAATCCCAGGATCACATCCGACCCATCCAACCGGATCGTCAGGGGATGAAGGGAGGCGGCATTGGTGGGATCGCTGCCGGTCGCCCATTCAAAGCCGTTGCGGAAACCGTCGCCGTCGAAGTCCACGGCGAATTCCGCATCCGCGTCCTTCAGGCCGAAGGAGGTCAGCCAGCGATCGAAATCAAGCGTGGGGAGAGCGTGCGTGTGCGCCGGCATTTGAGCCAGCGTCAGCACGGTTTCTTGCGCGCCGAAACTGGCGCCCGGTTGACCGGTTGGCGAACCGACGGGAATTCGCCCTGACAAATCCGGCACGGCGAAGTTCGCCACGCCGTCGCCGCCAAACGTGGTGCCGATCGCGCCGAACAACCCGGGATGTTCAGCGACGGCGAGCAATCGTCCATCGCACGGAATCCAGCCTGCGGGCAAAACCGTTCCTGCATAGATTCCAATCTCGCCAATCATCCGGTTGGTCGCGGGAACCGAGGTGGAGGGAACTTCGCCCACGGTGGCGATCAGATAATTGATCGCCAGCGAGGGTTGCATGAGGGATAACGGCTGATTGCTTCCCGCCCCACCGGTCAACCCGCCTCCGGGAATTTCGTGTTGATGCGACGGCAGCTGCGACAAGGCGATGGCAGGCGAGACGGAACCGGTTTTGTTGCCGATCTGCCACGATGCCGGGCCCGGCCCGGCGCCAGTCCCCATGGGCGTCCGTCCGCGCAAGTCCGGAATCGCAAACGTGGTTTGTCCGTTGCCGCCGTAACTTGTGCCCATCAGCGCGAAGAGCGCCTGATGTTGATTGATGGGCCACAGCTGTCCCCAGGCCGGCGTCCAGCCCTTCAGTTCCAGTTGCGCGGCTGAAAGCGCGATCTCCGTGAGCACCGGTTCAGACGTAGGTTCGCTGCCGGGGAACTGGCCGACGAAATTCAAAAGGCACGCCAGGGCAAGCGAAGGTTGAAGATTGAGGCGCGGCTGACCTGCGCCAGCCGGCTGGCTTGCCGACAGCGGCTCCGTCAGCGAATGCGAGTGAACCGGCATCTGCGCCGGAAACAGGAAGGTTTCGGCGAGGCCGCCTTGTTCTCCCGGATTCCAGATTTCCCCATCCGGACCGCTGCCCGTTCCCAAAAACGTGCGTCCGCGCAAGTCCGGCAGCCCAAAGGTCTCTTCACCATCTCCGCCGTGGGAGGTTCCGAGCACGGCGAACAGCGTCCAGTGATTCGACACATCGAGCAGTTGACCGTGACAGAAACTCCATCCCGCCGGAGCGAAGTTCCCGGCGAACAAACGGACTTCACCGAGGAAGGGAAACGGCACGTTCGTCTCGCGCGCGGGAAAACTTCCGTTCGTCGAAATAATGAAATTCAGCTCCAACGACGGCTGCACGATGTTCAACAGCGCTCCGCTCCCTGCGCCGCCCGAAGTGACCAGCACGCCCTGCGGAACCGAAAAGGTTCGATTGCCTCCCGGAAGCTGTCCGGCGGCGGAGGAAGCGATCAACTGATAATGGTATTGCCCGCCGCGCGGCAACGCCGTGAGCCGCGCCATTACCGGTGCGAACTCCGTTCCCGCGGCGAGCGTATTCGTCACGGTGAACCGTCCGTAATTGGTCGTCGGACCATGTTCGAACCAATAAAACGTCGGCGCACCGTAAGCGTTGATGCTCCCGTTCAACGTGGCCTGGCCCGGACGGACGAATGTCACCGGATCGGTGATCGCTTCCGGCGGCAGGTAAACGGCATCCGGCGAAAAAATCGATTCCAGAACTCCGCTGCCCGTGACAAACCGCGTCCAGCCCTGACTGGCCGGCGGAGGCCGAGGCGCCCCACCCGACAATCCCGCGCTGTAGCTCGCGAGGATGCCCTCCCCGGCAATTTCAAACTCCGCGCGGTGATAGTTCATCACACCGCGTCCGCTCGATGCGTTCGCGCCCCACATCACCTGGTTCGACTGACCGGCCGATGCCTGGCCCGGCCACGCCGCGATAAACCGTCGGTCGAAATAATACGAAGCCTGCAGCGATGCCGGATTGAGAATGAGCTCGTGCAG
>CAMLLE010000310.1 GCA_946480555.1 uncultured Verrucomicrobia subdivision 3 bacterium | reverse complement strand
TCTTCAGCATGGCCAGCAGCGGCATCCGGAAGGACATCTGGTCGCAACGCGGGTTTCTGGAAAAAATGCAGTACTCCGAGGACGATGAATACACGCGCTGGTGTTGCGGGCAGGGTTTCCACGTCGTCTATGTGCCGGAGTCGGTTGCGATGCATTCGCACAACTACACGCCGCAGCAGGCTTACAAACGCAGCTACGGCGAAGCGAGGGCGCTCGCGGCGGTGTGGACCGGGAGGCCGGAGGAGTTCAACTGGGGCACCACGGTGATGCTCGGCTGGTTGAACGATGCGCGTCGCGATTTTGGGTTCTGTCTGCGCGCGCACCGGCTGGGCGAATGGCCGCACGCCTTGCGCATCCGCTGGCAGCAACGCCGTGCGAAGCTCGCCGGCTTTCGCGATGGCTGGCGCCATTATCGCGCGAAACCGGAGCTGCAAACGGTTCCGGCAACCGCATGAAGGCACGACGGCAAGCGTCCGAAGCAAACGATCTCTCCGCCCCTGCCTCCGGCAGACGACGCGAGGAGCCTCAAACTGCATTCCAAAGAAGTGAGAGACTCCTTGCATCGCGCGCCGCGGTTCAAGGGTCGAAAGCGCGAGATTCTGTTTGGGGGAGTTCTCTGCATGAACCGGAGCAAGGCTCCTCGCTCCGGCCGGTTCCAAAACGCTTCACACTGGACGGTTCTCCCGAACTCGAAGCGCATCTGGCGCAGATCTGCGATCGGGTTCTGATCGAAGTTAAGAAGCTCATCCCCGGGCCGAAGCTCGAGGCAGTCATTCTCGGAGGCGGTTACGGGCGCGGGCAGGGCGGTGTCCTGAAGACCGACCGCGGCGATGCGCCATACAATGACCTGGAGTTTTACGTGTTCATGCGCGGTTCGCGTTTGTTGAACGAACGTGTCTTTCGCACCCGGCTGGAAACCCTGGGTGAACAGCTGTCGCCCAGGGCCGGCCTGCACGTTGAGTTCAAGATCGATTCGCTTCCGCGTTTCCGGCGTTCTCCCGTCTCGATGTTCAGCTACGACCTGGTTTCGGGACATCACATTCTATACGCCGCGACCGGCGGCCTGACCGGTTGTGTTCATCATCTGGATTTCACGCGCATTCCGCTGCACGAGGCCACGCGGCTGCTGATGAATCGCTGCACCGGGCTCTTGCTCGCGCGGGAGCGGTTGGATCGCGAACCTTTCACGGGTGACGATGGCGATTTCGTCGGCCGCAATCTTACCAAGCTCCATCTCGGACTGGGCGATGCGGTTCTCACCGCGTTCGGCTGCTATCATTGGAATTGCGTGACGCGGCACGAACGGCTGCGCGAACTGCTCGCGGCCCAGCCCGTTCCGCATGCGACGGCCTTGGAGCGGCATCACGCGCATGGTGTCGAGTTCAAATTGCATCCGCATCGCGTTGAGAAGGAAGCGGAGGCGTTCGGGGATGAGCTGGCGGGAACCTCGGAGCTGGCGCGGGAGCTCTGGCTTTGGCTGGAGAGCCGCCGGCTCGGATCCGCGTTTCACACCGTCCAGCAATACGCCTTCAGCACGAAGCCGAAATGCAGCGAAGTTCCGGTCTGGCGGTCGGCATTTGTCAGCGCCCGCCTTTTCGGCGCCCGCGTTTTTGCGGAAATGGCAGCGTTCCGCTATCCCCGCGAGCGGCTGTTGAATGCACTGCCGCTGTTGCTCTGGGATGATGTGCACGATCCAGAAGTGCGGCAGCATCTGCAAAAGCAGTTGCGGACGGAAGGATCCGATTGGCAGAGTTTCGTCGCGGCCTACAAACGAATCTGGCCGAGCTTGAGCTGATTGAATCCGCCTGCGCCTGAAATTCTCTGGCCGCGCCTGAACACGCCGCCGCCGCTTGGCGAACGTGCGGTTCACGCATGGGCTGTGACATTGAATGTCTCGCCGGAACAGCTGGCGCGATTTACGGAATTCCTTTCTCCCGATGAACGCGAACGGGCCGCACGCTTTCGCTTCGAGCAGCATCGAAACCGCTTTGTCGCCGGTCGCGGATGGCTTCGGACGTTGCTGGCGCAATACGCGGGGTGCGATCCGGCGGCGTTTCGGTTCACTTACTCGGCCCATGGCAAACCGGCGCTCGCGGCAAATCCGAACCTGCATTTCAACGTGTCCCACTCTGGCGATCTGGCGCTGATCGTGCTGGCCCGCCTGGGCGACATCGGAGTGGATGTGGAACCAATCCGGGAGCTCCGCGACGCGAGCGATCTGGTGAAACGCTTCTTCTCCGCACGCGAAAGTGCCTTGTTCCATCAGTTGCCGGAAGCTGACCGGCCGGAGGCGTTCTTCAATCTTTGGACCCGGAAGGAATCGTGGCTTAAAGCCACGGGAACCGGGATCAGCGGCGGTTTGAACCAGGTGGAAGTTTCCTTCCTGAACGGCGAGCCCGCGCGCGTCCTGAGCATTGCCGGCGATTCAAGGGAAGCGTCCGCATGGACGCTTCATGCCGTTAACCCGGCTCCGGGCTGGGCCGCCGCCATCGCGGTTCGTGCGCGTGAGCCTGAGGTTTCGTGTTTCGCAGCCGGGTGAGGCGCACGCAAGGAGCCGCCAAGTCCGGGTCAAAAGCGAACTGGTCGCCTCGTCTTTCGATGAACGCGATCTCGGCAATCCGCAATCCGCAATCGGTAATTCCCTGATTGTTCCGCAATTTCCCCCATAGCAGCTTTCCCTATGGAGCGCCGGAAATTCGGTGCCTAGGTTGCGGGCAGCCACTCATAACTGGTCGGCGCGGCGCCGATCGTACCAGAGGAAGTTATGTTGAAGCGAATGATGATTCCGGTAATGACTGCGGGCGCGCTCGCGGTCGTGAGTTGGGGTTGCGTGAACTCGCATCGCGGCGGTGTCCGCGAAGAAACACACGTCGTTACCGTGCCCACGCAGCGCGTGGAACGCGTGATCGTCACGGAAGCGCCGCCGGAACCGAAGTCCGAGAGAATTGGATCGCCGCCGGATACGCGATCCGTGTGGGTGGCGGGTTATTGGATGCGGGTGGATCAACGCTGGGTGTGGGTGCCGGGCCATTGGGAAACACGGCCCGCCGCAACCGCGAACTGGATTCCCGGCCGTTGGGAAAAAGATCCGCTCGGCAAAGGCTGGGTTTGGACGCCGGGACACTGGGATTGATTTGCGCCGGTTTCCAGCGAAAAGGCGGGGCACGTCGCTCCAGCGCGCACCGTCATCCCATGCATCTCAGAAGAAATGATATGGCGCCGAGCTGGTGGTGGCCTTGTACCCGGGCTTCATCTGGTCGATCTTGCGCCAGGCGACATGTCCGTCGAGGAACAAACTGTTTGCCCCGGCGGTGGCATTCCCATCTCGATGCGGGGGGCGATAAGCCCCGCCGTATTGGAGCGGCACGTTGGAGCTTTCCACGGTGAAGTTGAAAGGCTTCGCTGCATTCATCGAAAGCAGATCGTCGCTGATGATCACCGCCTCGGAGGGGCGATTGGTTTCGGTGGTGGATCCGATGAACCGGAAGCCGTTCAGCCCGGTCCGCGTGTCGTTGGGAATCCGTTTCGTGAAGAAGCTGAATCCGACGATGCGGCGGTTGTCCGAGAAATCCCACCAGCTGGTGAGACCGGGTCCACGAGGACCGAGCGCCTCCTGTTCGTTGACGCTCGCCAGCAGGCCACCGCAGTAAAAGGTGCGCAAGACCGCGCCACCGGACATGTACAGACTGGCATAGGGCTTGGTCATGTCGTGCGCCCAATCCCCACTGACGCTGGTGACATTCTCCTGCGGAAGGCGGTCTTTGTTCTCGGCTGCATAAACGAATCCAGCCAAACCCAGCTGCTTCAGATTGTTCATGCACTTGATCCGCCGGGCGCGTTCCTTGGCCTTCGACAGCGCGGGCAACAACAACGCGGCGAGGATCGCAATGATGGCAATCACCACGAGCAGCTCAATGAGCGTGAAACCGGGTCGCTTGGGAAATCTTCGGTATGGCTGGGAGTTCATGAGGTAGCCGCACTCTAGCTACCCCCGCCCGCTTTCGGGTATAAACCAATTGATGTATTTGTTGGCTATGGCTCCCTGTCGCGGCGGCTCCGGCGAGCGCCGCAAATCCGATTAACAGTTCCACCGTCTCCCGTCGCGGGGAAACCACCGAACCGGGGACTAAACGTTGAACTTGAAGAGCAGCACGTCGCCATCTTGCACGACGTATTCCTTGCCTTCCATCCGGTAGAGTCCCTTTTCCCGCGCCGCCGCCACGGAACCGCATTTCATCAAATCGTCGTAAGCCACCGTCTCGGCCTTGATGAAGCCGCGTTCGAAATCGCTGTGAATCACACCCGCGGCCTTGGGCGCCGTGTCACCGGTGTGAATCGTCCACGCGCGCACTTCCTTCTCGCCTGCCGTGAAGTAGGTGCGCAATCCGAGCAGATGATAGGTCGCGCGGATCAACTGGCCCACGCCGCTTTCCTGAACGCCCAGTTCCTGCAGGAACGCCTTTGCTTCCTCCGCCGAAAGATCGATCAAATCGCTTTCGATCTGCGCGCTGATCACCACCGCTTCACAGGCGAGATGCGTTTTGACGTATTCCTGGACCTTTTGCACGTAAGGATTCTTGTCGCCTGCGGCCAGTTCCGATTCCTTCACGTTGCAGGCAAAAATGGTGGGCTTGTCCGTGAGCAGGAAAAAGGCTTTGGAGATCACCTTGTCCTCCGGAGTGAGCGGCGCGGTCAACGCCGGCTTCCCGGAATCCAGAATCGGCTCGATCTTCGCCAGAACGGTGTCCTCGGCCACGGCCGCCTTCTCGCCGCGCTTCACGTCCTTGGCCAGGCGTTCACGCCGCTTCTTGACCGCGTCCAGATCGGCCAGCACCAGTTCTGTGTTGATCACTTCAATGTCGCGCACCGGATCGACGCTCCCCGCGACGTGATGAATGTCTGCGTCTTCAAAGCAGCGGACCACCTGGACGATGGCATCGACTTCGCGGATGTGGCTCAGGAATTTGTTGCCCAGACCTTCGCC
>CAMLLE010000309.1 GCA_946480555.1 uncultured Verrucomicrobia subdivision 3 bacterium | reverse complement strand
CAAAGCGCTGCGGCTGGTCGAGGACGACACAGCCGCGCTCCGGTATTTTTCAGACTGGCTCTCAGGTTTCTGAGTGTCCACGGTCACAGACCGCCGCTGCAGCGAAATTTGAAACCGCTTCTAGCGTAGCCGTTCGCGGGGATCGCTTTCTTGCGCGGGCCGGCAACCGGACTTTGGTGCCGGTGGTCAACACTTCGTGCCGGTCGATTCGCAGGGATCAAACCTGCAATCTACGCCTGCTGACCAAGACCTGGCCGGTTCCTTGCCGACGACCGCGCGACTGCGCATGAGTGGAAAGCTCCCGGTTAAAGTCACTGCAACGTGTAGTCCAAGGTCAGCTGCACGACGTTCTGCTCGTAACCCCGGTCCTCTTGGTCGGAGGAACGAACGGTGAACCGGTAATCCAGGCTGATCCGCAGCTTTCTTGTGGCCGAGTAACTCGCGCCCACGCCTCCGCGGAACCAATCGTAAGTCTCAACCTGTGCTCCATTCTGATTTCCAGCCCCCTCCCGGCCATGTTGATAGGCGAAAAAACTGCGAATGCTGGCGGTTTTGAACAGATTCCAGTCGATCGCCGGACGGACATACCAGTCTTCAATAATGTCGGATTGAATGCCGAGCCGCACTTCGCGACCCGCACTGAGAGAATAGCTGATGGCGGTGGTGGGTTGGTGAACTACCGTAAGATCGGCATACCACGAATTCAGATCTTCGGCACGCATCACGCGGCTTGTGTTTTCGAAGGCATAGGTCGCATAGCCACCGCGGGGTTCGACGGTGATGCTGGGGCTCGGCTTCCAGGAAGCATGCAAACCCATTGTGTAACCTGAGTTGTCGTTGAGCACCTGTTGTTCGTAAGAGGTCAGCGAAGCCGTCGCCTCGAACCCTGCGGTGACATCTCGCAGCAGGTTGAAACCGGCGCGGCCGGAAATCACATCGGTCGAACGATTCTGCGACTCAAACTCCTCAGCCTGCGATTTGACAATCCGGTGGTCGTATCCCAGCTGCAATCCAGCAGTCCTCAGAGGCCAGTCGAATTGGACTCCGGAGATGTTCTCCATGTTTCCGTAGCGTCCACTTCCAGCAATGGCCGCTTCGCGGGCTGAATCGCGAACGTACTGCAGCTGATTGTGAAATCGGATGCGGACGTCCTTCACATAAAGCTCGCAAGCGATCTGCGATCCGGATTCGAGAAACCACGTGCTGAATTCGTCGTGGCAAGAATAGTGATCGAATCCGAAGATGGCGCGCACCGCCAGCAGGTTCCGATTTCCCAAGGGATAGCTGGCGTTTGCGTTGAGAGCTGGACTTAGAATGAAATCCGCCTGGGGATTCGTGTTGGTGATATTGACATTGTCGTTCCAAGCCAGGCGCAGCGTCGGTGTCAGGAGCAATCGGAAATCGCCTCGCTTGAAAGTGTACGGCTCGGATTCCGCTGCCCGCTGGCCGTCTCCCAAGGGTTGTTCATTCAACGACGGTTCCCGCACCGCTTCCTGGGCAACGCCTGGCCGGTAGATCAGCAGTATCAGCGCAGCCAGCCAATGCCCGTAGTTGAAACTCTCGCGCGGCGACGGGTAGTTTCCAATCCCAGGGGAGGGGATGCCTTGCGAATTCATAGCCGGGAGCATGATGGTTGCGATCCGTCCGGTGGCGGCTTTTCTACTTTCTTGAAAACGATCTCATCCGTGGGGCCGATGGGCATTTCGGGGGGTGAGGCGGACGTGAGCAAAGCTCGCACGGGATGCGTCCCCGCCCGGTCCGTGCGTTCTGGTGCGCTGCCTTTTGGGACAAGGGGGCATAGATTGTGCGAGCGCAACGGACAAATCAAACTGCTTCCCAGCCGGTTGGCCGAGGGGCCCTCGACCGCCGCTGTGGATTTTCTCCACTGGCTTGGGCTTGCACGGAAGCGCCGCTTGAAACAGGTGTTGAAGAGCCCCTGATGATTGAAGCCACACTTTTCCGCCACGTGAATGATCTTCATGTCCGGATCGCGCAACAGGGAGATCGCCTTCAACAGTCGCATTTCCATCCTCATCCCTGCCACGGAGAAACCGAAGTAGCGGTGAAACAACCGGTTCAAGTGTCGTCGGCTGCAATTGAATTTGTTGGCGAGCTCATCGACGGACAGGTTCAACAATTCTGTGACGGATAATTTTTCGAAGGTCTGTATCAGATGATCTTCGACGCGCACGAAACCCACTCGATGGGGGTGCGCGTTCTCGAACTCGGCGGTCAGAATGGTCGCAGCCACCCGCAGCAGCTGACTTCGATGGGCCAGGTTGAAGTGTGGAGGAACGTCCCGAATGAGCTGATGACACTCCTTCGCCAGCGCCCCCGAAGCCGGGATTCGTTTGGATCTTCTGAGTGCCTCCGTCACGTCTTGAAGATGCGGAATCTCCTCGCACGCGAAGAGGGGAAAGAGATGTTCCAGGGATAGCGAGAAAAGCCAGAAGACGATCTCTCCTCCGTTGGCGGGACACACCTTTCCCGCTGAGGCTCCATTGGCCACAAGGACATCGCCTGGAGCCAGCCGGCAAGTTGCATGTACATTGGTGTATTCGCCGGCACCTCCGGATGGAAATAGAAACGAGAGTTCCTCGTCCTTCTGTATCCATTGTTCCGGCGACTTGATCCGAAACAACCGCAGGGCAAGATGGTCCATGGTAAACACTTGGCACCTCCGATTCAGTTTTGCGCTCCCGCCTGATTCCCCTCACACATTGCGACCCCTCCACCTGGCGATACAACTACTCCCGTGTTTCCATTCTTGCGAGCACAATACAGGGCAGCAACTCCCAGCCTCCCTTGTCCCGGGAAAGGTGGGCTCGACGCTTCGCAGCGTTCGCACGCCTCAAGCCTCGGGAGTGGTTCTCCACCATCGAGACTCAGGCATGAACCATTCAGATTTTTGCAGCCTTCCATGATGCCAGCGGTTTCACGGAACAGAATTCCTCTTTGAGGTTTCGATTAAGAAGAGGAAAGCAGTTTCAGTCTAGTCACGTTTGGGACAAGCCATCTCACCTTTAAGCCGTTCTGCAGAACTTCGCCGGTGCCGTAGTGCCGGTCTAAAAACATGAACTACGGAGCGCGGTTCTCCTTCGGCGCAGCAACCTCCACATTCAGCAGATGAGAACCACGATGCCAGCGGGGGGTGCTGTGGCCGGGGACGGCAGCACTCTGCATTCAGACAGGTTCTTAACCGGGAAACCCGGTTTGCAGCAGCCTGTCCACCGTCTCTTTGAGGACGAGGAGATGAGTTGGCTTCTCGACTACGGCATCAAGGCACGAACAATCTGAGGGCGGCAGCCCCGTGTACATGATGGTGAGAGTAGCCGGCGAACGCAGCTTGATGATGTGGGCCATCTCCGCTCCGCTGAGACCGGGCATCAAATGGTCTGTCACCACAACGTCATGCAAACACGGGTCGAAGATGGCCAGCGCTTCCTCGGCGCTCCTCACGCAATCGACCGCATAGCCAAAGTGCGTAAAGAACCACCGTATCGTCACGCGGGCCTCGTCGTCGTCGTGAACTAACAAAACGGTCTTCAAAGATGAATCACGTTCTCCAGCCGTCATTACAGGCAGGGCCACACTGCGCCAGGGATCCTCTCCGCATCGCAGGAATTCCGCCTCCCCCATCTGCCAGGAACCGGAAGCGCGAGGGCATTCGCGTCCGAACTCGTTCTCTGAGCGTCAATTCTACACGCCCTTCTCCCACGAGATTCTATTCTGATATGGGACACCTAAGAACACATAACGGACACTGCACGCTGGAGCGTGTGCTGAGATGGTCGATCGCAAAACTTCGACCGTTTGAGGTGGGTCTCTGCCCCATTTGCGCATGATTGCATCCACCATGGACGGAGCTATTCTCAGGTCGTGAACAAGTTCGGGATTCTGCTTCTCGACGATGATGAGAACGACGCTTTTCTCTTCACCCGCGCTTGGAAAAAAGTGGCGCCGGAATCTCCGGTGAACGTGGTCAGAACCGAGGCCGATGCCATCGCCTATCTGCAGGGCGAAGGAAAATACGCGGACCGCCAGCAACATCCGATGCCGTTTCTCGTGCTGGCCGATCTTCATATCGAAGACGGTTCGCCGCATCGGCTCATCCAATGGATTCGCGGCAATCCGCATTACAAGCGCCTGCCGGTGATCATTATGAGCGGCAGCTCCTACAGCAAGGACATCGATGATGCCTACGACCACGGCGCGAATTCATTCCTTGTGAAGCCGCAATATGGTGAGGGACTCCAGGCCGTTGCTCTCGCCATCAAGATGTTCTGGCTGGACCTGAATCAATGCTCTCCGAGCTGGCTGAAAGACCACACGCCGGCCTGATCTCAGAACATGCACTGTTCGCGGGCGCTGATTTGTGACGCTGGAAGAATCGCATGGACTATTCTCGCATTCAGCCGATGCGAAGAGCTGCGTTGGCAGAATCCGTTCATCCGTTTGCCGCTGTTATGAGCGGCTGCAGCCGATACTTCTCCTCTTTAGTTTTAACGACAGACCCAGTTCTTGAGTTTGAGGCTTCAACCGTGAATGATTCTGCCTATCGCGTAACTTTGCTGCGAGATTCGCGCTCTGGTTACGCATTAGAAATCATGAACCATTTGCTCGATAACAAAGCTTCCCGCCGGAGTTTCCTCAAATCCGCCGCCCTCACCACCGCCGCGCTGGCGTTCCCGATGATTGTACCCAGTTGCGCCGTTGGACGCGGCAAGCGACCGCGGCCCTCGAACCGGATCACAATGGGAATCGTCGGTTGGGGCATGCAAGGTCCCGCGAATACGCGCGGCTTTATGCACGAGACCGATTGCCAGGTGGTTGCGGCGTGCGATCTGGACAAGCTGCATTTGCAGGAAGCGGTGAATGCGATCAACGAGCATTACCAAAACAAGGACTGCCGGGCTTACCACGATTTCAACGAAATGTTCGCGCGGCCGGACATCGATGCCGTGATGCTGGCGGTTCCGGACAACTGGCA
>CAMLLE010000308.1 GCA_946480555.1 uncultured Verrucomicrobia subdivision 3 bacterium | reverse complement strand
GTTCGCACCCGGGCCACGGGACCGCTTGTGGATTCAGAAAAATGTTCTAACGTGCGGCATCTGGAAGCATCTATAGAACTGTGCGCACCATCGTTCAATTCCTCGCCCTGGCACTGCTCACGTTGGGCAGCGTCGCGCAGGCGGCTCACACGCAGGCCAGGCTGATTTTTTCCACGTCGGCCGCCAAACCGGGCGAAACCGTGCTGGCGGGAATTCACCTGCGGATGGATCCGGAATGGCACATTTACTGGAAGAACCCGGGCGCATCTGGAATCCCGACCAGCATCGAATGGGAATTGCCGCCCGGCGTCGCCGCGACCGAAATCCAATGGCCCGTGCCGCACAAACTGCCGCCGGATGAACTCACCACCTACGTTTACGAAAAGGAAGTGGTGCTCATCGTGCCGCTGCAAATCAGTCCCGAAGCGAAACCTGGCGAACTGACGTTGAAGGCAAAAGTCGCGTGGCTGGAATGCAAGGAACAATGTCTGCCGGGCGATGCAAATGTGAGCGCGAAGCTCGTGATCGGCGATGCCACCATCGCCTCCCCGGACGCGGCTTTGATCGGATCGTGGCAACGACGCGTTCCGAATTTGTTTGAAGGAACTGTGCACGCAGTTTGGGAAACTCCGAAATCGGACAAGCTCCGGCCGGTGGTGATCGAATGGACTTCGCCGCACAAGGGCGACGCGGATTTCTATCCGTTCGCGAGCGAGGATTTCGAAGTGCTGGCGGACGTTGAGAGGCTCTCCTCCGAAACGGGAAAAATCCGGCTTCGCAAAATCGTGAAGCGCTTTGAAGCAGATTGGCCGAAGGATATTTCGGGAGTCCTGATCGAAGGCAAAGGAGAGGAGAAATCTGGATTTCAGATGCTGGCGTCCATTGAGGCCGGAACGGCCACCGGAGGCGGGACGGAAACAGAATCCATCAATGCCGCCGCCGCGAGACCACTTTGGGAGATGCTGCTCTACGCGTTTCTTGGCGGAATGATTCTTAACATCATGCCGTGCGTTTTGCCGGTGATAGCGCTGAAGATTCTGGGCTTCGTCAGCGAATCGCGAAGCGAGCCAAAGCATGTCCGAAAGTTGGGAATGGTTTACGGATTGGGCGTGCTGGTTTCATTTCTTGCCCTGGCGGTTTTGGTCATTGGCGTGACGGCGGCGGGGAAGCAGGCCGGCTGGGGGATGCAGTTTGGGAACGGGCCCTTTCTGGTGGGCTTGACCGTGCTGGTCACGCTCGTGGCTTTGAGCCTGTTTGGGCTGTTTGAAATCAATCCGGGCGCCCGCGTATTGAACAGCGCCGGAACCCTCGCCTCAAAGCAAGGTTCCAGCGGTGCGTTCTTCAACGGCGTGCTGGCAACGATTCTTGCCACGCCCTGCACCGCTCCGTTTTTGGGCGTGGCGCTCGGATTCGCGTTTGCCCAGCCTCCAGCGATCATCGTGCTGATGTTTCTGACGATTGGCCTCGGCCTCGCCTTCCCGTATGTGCTGCTTTCGTTTCAACCGGCGTGGCTCAAGTTCTTGCCAAAGCCAGGCGCATGGATGGAGCGATTTAAAGTGGCGATGGGATTCCCCATGCTCGCCACGGCGGTCTGGCTGTTCAGCTTGACGTTTAGTTTCTACGGAGAGGACGCGTGGCTCGTCGCGCTATTTATGGTGGTGATTGGCTGCGCGGCGTGGATTTACGGCGAGTTCATCCAACGCAGCCGGGCGCGGCCGATTGTGACGTGGGCAACGTTGCTGGCGTTGCTGGCGGGCGGTTACGTGTACGTGCTGGAAAAGGAATTGAACTGGCGCCACCCGTCGGCCATTTCCACAAACGGTAAGATTTCAAACAAGGCCGACGGCATTCAGTGGCAACCGTGGAGTCGCGAAGCCGTCGCCCAAGCGCAATCGGAGGGGCGACCCGTGCTGGTTGATTTCACGGCGAAATATTGCCTGACCTGCAAAGCGAACAAGAAGTTTGCGATCGAGATTCCATCCGTGAAAGCGAAGTTGAAGGAAATCAATGCCGTGGCGTTGATCGGCGACAACACTCTCTTCCCGCCAGCGATCGCGGAGGAATTGGCAAGGCATGGTCGTGAGGGCGTGCCGCTCGTCCTCGTTTTCCCCGGCCAGCCGGGAGCACCTCCCGAAATCTTGCCGGCAACACTCACGCCAGGAATCGTGTTGAACGCCCTTGATCGCGCCGCGAAAAAGAATTCCTGAAACATTGCGGCCAGGCCGTTCGTCTTACCCGGTGCTTAAACCCAGTTAACGAAAGGTATTATGAAACGTGCTTTAACTCTGTTCGCATTGATCGGACTGACCACCGCCGCCTTCGCCGGAGCTGAGATCGGCAAGCCAGCCCCGGATTTCGAGGCCAAGGACATCAACGGGAAGACGCACAAGCTCAGCGATTACAAGGGCAAGATCGTGGTGCTGGAATCCTACAACCTGGATTGCCCCTTCTGCGCGAACCATTTCAAAACCGGTTCCATGCAGGAATTGCAGAAGGAAGTGACGGCCGCGGGCGGCGTGTGGCTGCTGGTCAATTCGGTGAACCAGAAGAACTCCAGCTATCGCACGCCGGAAAAGGCGCGCGCCGAATGGGAAAAGCAGAAGATGAACGCCACTGCGTGGCTGGACGACAGCTCAGGCGCAATCGGCAAGATGTATGACATGAAGACCACGCCGCAGATGTATGTCATCGATGCATCGGGAACGCTGGTTTACAACGGCGCGATCGACGACAAACGCACACCGAACCACAATCCGCGCGAAGCGAAGAACTACGTAAAGGAAACCTTTGCGAAGCTGAAAGCCGGCGAGAAGGTGGAGCCCTTCGAAACGAAACCTTACGGTTGCGGCGTTAAATACTGAACACCCTTCTGATTACAATCCATCGGGTTTTCCAAGCGGCGCTCGTTCGAGCGCCGCTTTGGTTTCAGTGCGAGGCTTGCTCCATTCGGACGATGCACTTCGCGAAGTTCACAGGAAAGACGAGTTTCACATGCCCGAGTTCATGGTCCAATCCGCACGGCAGCGCGGGTTGAGTATTCCTTTCAGCGGCAGGAAACAAACGGAACGAAGTTCCGTGCCTGGTGCGCCTCGTTTCCTTCGTAGCCTTCTGTAAAAGGTCGAAAGGCGGGAAACTCTGCTGGCTGAAGAACTGCGTTCCAGTGTCGGGAGACTCGTGCAACTCGTCTCTCCGATGCGGTTCAGCTCTTCTCTTCGATCAATTCCCGCCTGGCACCGCTGAGCAGTTGCTCGACGAAACCAGTGGAATAAACACCGCGGCGGAAATTCGGATCCTGCAGGATCGCCTGCTGGAAGGAAATTGTCGTCTTCACGCCGGTGATCATGTATTCGCTCAGCGCGCGGCTCATCTTGTCCATCGCTTCGCGGCGGTCTTTGCCGTAGGTGATGAGCTTGCCGATCATGGAATCGTAGGACGGTGGAATGGTGTATCCGGCGTAAGCGTGAGTATCGACACGCACGCCACGGCCGCCAGGCTGGTAATACATCTCAATCCGGCCAGGGCTGGGGCGGAAATCGTCGAACGGATCTTCCGCATTGATGCGGCATTCGATGGCGTGACCTTCAAACTTGATGTCGCCCTGTTTGAACTTCAGGGGCTCACCCATCGCGATCATGATCTGCGCGCGGACCAGATCAATGCCGGTAACTTCCTCGGTGATCGGATGTTCCACCTGAATGCGCTTGTTCACCTCGAGGAAATAGAACTCGCCCTTGTCATCGACGATGAACTCGACCGTGCCGGCGTTGGTATAGTTCGCGGTTTCAGCTATTCGCACCGCCGCCTTGCCCATCTTCTCCCGCAGCTTCTTGAACTTGTTGTCGATCAACGGTGAAGGCGTCTCTTCAATCACCTTCTGGTTGCGGCGTTGGATCGAACAATCCCGCTCGCCCAAATGAACGATGTGTCCCTTGCCGTCACCGAGAATCTGGAACTCGATGTGGTGGGGATTCTCGATGAACTTCTCGATGTAAACGCCGGAGTTGCCAAACGCCTTTTCCGCTTCAGTTCTTGCTGTGTGATAGCCTTTTACGAGCGAAACGTCATTGTGCGCCACCCGCATCCCGCGTCCACCGCCGCCCGCGATGGCTTTGATCATCACCGGATAGCCAATGCGCTTCGCAGTGGCCAGCGCTTCCTGTTCGGATTCAATCACTCCTTCCGATCCCGGAGGTGTCGGAACGCCCGCCTTCTTGGCCAAGGCACGGGAGACAGCCTTGTCTTCCAGAGCGTTCATCGCGCGGGAGCTGGGTCCGATGAACCGGATGTTACAACTCTCGCAAACGTCCGCGAAATGTGCGTTTTCAGAAAGAAATCCGTAGCCGGGATGAATCGCATCCACATCCGTGATTTCCGCTGCACTTACGAGGCGATCAATGCGCAAATAGCTGTCGTTGGCTGGAGCTTTACCGATACATACTGCTTCGTCAGCCAGCTGAACGTGCATGGAATTGACATCCGCTTCGGAATAAACCGCTACCGTGCGGATATTCAGTTCTTTGCAGGCGCGAATGATGCGAACGGCAATTTCACCGCGGTTGGCTACCAGGATTTTCTCGAACATGGACTTGGAAATTGGGGTGGAACCGGCGAGCGAAGTTGTCGCCCTGGCTGACCGCCTCAGGTTGGCCGCACCTTGAACAGCGGCTGGCCGAATTCAATCGGCTTGGCGTTATCCACCAAGACTTGAGTAATCACGCCTTTGACCTCGGCCTTGATCTCGTTCATCACCTTCATGGCTTCGATGATGCATACAACCGTGTCCGGATTCACCTCGGCACCGACCTCCACGTAGGAGGCGGATTCCGGTGAAGGCGAACGATAGAAGGTGCCGATCATCGGTGACTTGATCTCGATTTCGGACGAAGCCGAAATCGTAGGCACCGATGGAGCGCCGCCCGGAGCCACGGCGGCGGGAGGCAGATAAGTGACGACGGGAGCCTCTTCGTAAACTGTGGGTGCGACGCCATTGCC
>CAMLLE010000307.1 GCA_946480555.1 uncultured Verrucomicrobia subdivision 3 bacterium | reverse complement strand
CTTCCAGACGATCGTACCGTAGAGTTCTGAATGGGCAGACTGACAACTTCTTCAAGCTGCCTTTGCAGACAACGTAGTCATATCTTCGACCTTTTACGTTGGTGTTCTGACGCAGCATGGGTAGTCCGCAGGTTGCACAATAGATCAATCCGGTGAACAGGTTGTTGTTTTTGTGCTTCACAGGCACGGTGCGGGTCTTTCTGGCCTTCAACTTCGCTTGGGCAGCGTAAAAGGTCGTCTCTGCAACAATGGCCGGGAAAACTTTATTCCCTGTTGACGAGTGGAACCCCAGGACGCTCTTGTCCTGGAGAAGCCGATGGATAAAGCGTCCGTTCCAGGTCGCTCGATGGGTGTTGCTGATTGGAGCAGTATCGCGCAGCAGGCGTTCAATGGCCCGGACGCCGTTGCCCTCCAACGAAAGGTCGAAGACGCGCCGGACAACTTCAGCTTTCTTTTCGATTATCGCTGGTTGGTTACTATCATTGTCCCACTTCAACCACGCGGGTAATCGGCCCCTGACCGGGATTCCTGCTTCGATTTGGCTGCGGCGTGCCTTCATCGCTTCCCTGATTCTAAAAGATCGTTTTTCATTCTCAGCGTTCGCCAGGAAGCTGCTGAAGAAGTTCGGGAAGAGGATGTTGGGATCATTGAAGTTCTCACGGGTCACCCATACGCCGGTTTTTAGGAAGACGATCCCGACACCACGATCCACGGTTTCCTCAATGATCCGCAGGCTTTTAAGCGGGCGTTCCCTCGACCATCTGTCGTTGTCCTCCACTAGGATTATGTCGCCCGGCCCAACCTCCTTCAGGAGTTCGCCCAGTGCGCCGGATTTCCGGTGATCTCCCCGCCAGCCGGATACCCCGGCGTCTATGAAGGTTCGGGTTTCCAGGTTCATTCCATGCTCTCGGCACCATCTCTCGGCTGCTTCAAGCTGCCGTCGCTCGGAATCTCCGGCTGATTGAGGGTCTGAGGACCACCGGAAGTAAGGAAAAACCCGCCGAATTTTGTTATTTTTCGAGGTTGTCATGCACGTTACGATTGTTTACTTTTTTCAGCTCTGTGCCTTTCGTAGTGCATAGAACAGATTTTTTATTGATCTTATGGCAAAGACAGAAGTAATTCTCACCAGCAACATCGTTGGCCTCGGCGGCGAGTCCGACCAGGTCAGAGTCGCGGCCGGTTACGCCCGCAACTACCTGTTCCCGCAACGCCTCGCCATCCCGCTCACGCAGGCCAACAAGCGTCACCTCGAAGCGCTCAAGAAGAAGCGCGCCGAACGTGAAGCGCACGAGTTCAACACCATGAGCGAACTCGCCAAGGGCGTTGGCAAACTGATCTGCGTCATCAAGGTCAAGACCGGCGAGGATGGCAAGATGTTCGGCACCGTCACCTCCGGCATGATCGCCGACGAACTCAAGCATCAGTTCGACATCTCGCTCGACAAGCGCAAGATTCATCTCGAACACCCGATCAAGGCGCTGGGCGAACAGGAAGTCGAATTGCGCCTGCATCATGACGTCAATGCGAAGCTCAAACTCCGCATTGAAAGCACCAACCCGGCTCCCGTCGCAGCGGAAGCTCCGGCAGAAGCCAGGAAGGACGAGCCCAAGACTGAAAAGCGCGGCAAGCGTGGCGAAGCCGAAGCAGCTCCGGCCAAGGCTGAAAAAGCTGGCAAGGCAGAGAAGAGCAGCAAGAAGGCGAAATCCGAGTAAGGAATCGCAATAACACTTTCGCAAAGGCAGGCCAGTCGGCCTGCCTTTTTTGTTGTCGCGGTTGAACTGCGGCAGCGGGCGATTGCGGATTGCGGATTCGAGCGAGGCCAAAACAACTGGCCGGTGCGATGGAAAGTGCCGGGCAGCGTTGTGTTGGGAATTGTTGTTCGCTGCACTCCGAAGGAGTGGCTGCCGGTCGTCCCTTCGGGAATGGGAGCTTTCCGGCGCCTTCACTGACCGGCAGATTCAGTTGCACTCGTAATCTCCATTGCCCGCTTTTAAAACTGAATACTGAGAACTTCGAGCGGATCAGTTGGCTCATCCTTTCCGCCCTTGCAGATGTGTTGGTCCGGTGGATGACCGTGCGCCTTGTTCCCAATTTCGATTCCGGATTGCAGAAAGTCGTAACTCCGATTGACGTGGGTTGCTCTACCTTGGAAGCACGTGCAAATGACAATCCCCGTCCCCAGATGTTTCAGCCTGCCCCTGCTGCTGCTCTGCTGGTTCGCTGCAGCCGAATCGTTCGCCGCCATCGTCGGAACCAACACAGCTGCGACACCCATCACCAAGAAGCGCATTGCGATGTTGCCTGAACCTGAATGTGCCGCCTGGACTGAATACCTTGAGCGTTCGGAGCGACAGCTGGCAGCCGATCAAGCCTTCATCGCGAACGAAGTTAAATCCAACCAACTTCAGACGGTCACAGCGCCGCGCGAAGGGCGCTCAAAGCAATGGGCGTCCATCCGGCGGCCGGGGAACTGGTTCGCGACCGCAGAAGCGCGGAAGATCGCTGACGGCATCGTTTCATTCCAGACTCCCGCGGGCGGTTGGAGCAAGAACTTCAACATGTCCGAACCGCGGGTTCCCGGAATGATGTTCGGGCCAGCGAACGTTTCCCGATTCACACGCAATGGCGATTTTGATGCTTCGAAAGGCGACTGGAATTACATCGGCACATTCGACAACGAAGCGACCACGATGCAGCTCCAGTTTCTCGCCCGAATCGTGGCCGCGGGAACGAACGCGGCTGAAGTTGCGCCCTATCGCGCCAGCTTCGAGCGGGGACTCCATTACATTCTCAACGCGCAAATGCCAAACGGCGGCTGGCCGCAGGTCTGGCCGTTGACTGGCGGTTATCACGACGCGATCACGTTCAATGACAATGCGTTCGTCAACGTGCTGGCGCTCCTCGCCAGCGTCAGTGGCCCGGCCCTGGAGTTCGCCTTCGTGCCGACCGAACTTCGCTCTCGCGCGCAGGTGGCATTTGATCGCGGCCTGCAGTGCCTCCTCAAGTGCCAGGTCCGCGTGGATGGCAGGCTCACCGTCTGGCCGCAACAGGCCGACGCGCTCACGATGGAGCCGACGTCGGCGCGAAATTTCGAAATGGTATCGCTGGCTTCATCCGAGAGCTCCAATCTCACGCGCTTCCTCATGAAACTGCCGACGCCGTCAGTTGAATTGCAGTCGGCGATCCATGCAGCTGCGGCATGGTTCGAGAAAACGGCCATTCGAAACCAAGCCTATCGCCCGGTGCATGATCGGGGTCCGATTCTGGTTTCCGAACCTGGCCACGGCCCGATCTGGGCGCGCTACTACGAGATTGGCAGCGATCGTCCAATCTTCGGCGATCGCGACAAGACGATTCATGATCGGGTGGATGAAGTATCCGAAGAACGCCGTGTCGGCTATGCGTGGTTTGGGGATTCACCGGAAGAAGCCCTGCGGGAGTACGCGAAATGGAGCCAACGTTTTCCGCGCAAGAACGCTGATTGATTTCCTTCGCCGAACTTATTCTTTGCACGCGTTCCGGTTCTCCTCGGAGGCGCGAACCCAAAACTCCCTTGCGTTTCGCAGGCTCGTCATGAAAGCTTTTCGCGCTTTATGGCACACGTGAAATTGCACATTCCGGGACCGATCGAAGTCAGCGAGAAAACATTCAAGGCAATGTGTTCTCCGATGATCGGGCATCGCGGACAGGGCTTCAAAGACCTTTACGCGAAAGTTCAGCCGCAACTCCAGCAACTGCTCTCCACCAGGCAGCTCGTTTATCTCTCCACCTCTTCCGCGTGGGGCGTGATGGAAGGCGCGATCCGGAATTTGGTCACGAAGAAAGTGCTGAACTGCATGTGCGGCGCGTTCTCGGACAAGTGGCTCGACGTTTCGAAACGCTGCGGCAAGGAGGCGGAAGCGTTGCAGGTGCCCTGGGGTTCGCCGATCACTGCGACGGAAGTGGAGAAGAAGCTGGCGACCGGCCAGTTCGACGCGCTCACGCTCATTCACAATGAAACGTCCACCGGCGTGATGAGCCCGCTCGCGGAGATCGCCGCGCTGAAGAAGAAATTCCCCGACGTCATGTTCATTGTGGACGCGGTCAGCTCGATGAGTGCTGTGCCGATGAAGTTCGATGAACTGGGCATCGACGTGCTGCTCGCCGGAACGCAGAAGGCATTTGCGCTGCCGCCTGGACTTGCGGTGTTCACCTGCTCGCCCGCGGCGCTGGCGAAAGCGGCGACGGTGAAGGATCGCGGTTATTACTTCGACTTTGTCGAGTTCCAGAAGAACGCCGAACAGAGCATGACGCCGAGCACGCCAAGCATCAGCCACGTGTTCGCGCTGAGCTCCAAGCTCGACGAGTTCTTTGCCGAAGGTTTGGAGAATCGTTACGCCCGGCATCAGAAGACGAACAAGCTTGTGCGCGATTGGGCGGCGAAGCACGGCTTCACGCTGTTCCCGGATGCAGGTTTCGAATCCATCACGCTCACCTGCGTGAACAACGGCGCCAAGCCCGGCGGCCGCACGGTGGATGTCGCAAAACTCCAGAAGCTCGTGAAGGAACAGGGATTCCTCATCGACGGCGGCTACGGCAAGATCAAGGGCACCACGTTCCGAATCTCCAATATGGGCGACGAAACGGAAGCGTCGATGCAGCCGCTGCTCGCCGCGCTGGACGGCGCGATGAAACAGCTGTAATTGGCTGCTGTTTGGGGAGCACGGGCGTCCCGCCTGTGGTGTTTCGGCGTCCCGCCGAAACATTGCCGTCGGAATCCGGAAATGCTCAGGTATGTTGAACACGCGCGGCATCAGTCGGCGGGACGCCGACTGATGCAACCGAGACGGTTGCGCTCCCCGTTCAGCCGGACTGCCATACATTGCGAGTTGGATGCCTTCTGCGCCTCAATACGTTCTCCTTCCGCTTCGCAACGGCGCGTTCTCGGTTCGCTCGCTGGCGGATGATGAAACGTTTCACCCAGGAATCGGACCTTCCGCGGAAGCGGAAGCG
>CAMLLE010000306.1 GCA_946480555.1 uncultured Verrucomicrobia subdivision 3 bacterium | reverse complement strand
CTCAGTACTTCCGTGTCAAACAACCTCGTGACCTTCACATGGTCCGCGCCGACGGATACGGCATCGGGCACAAACCTGACTTTCAATCTCCGCATCGGCAGCGCGCCAGGTCTGTCAGACGTGCTCAATCCCGAGGCTGACGCCGCTTCCGGATTTCGCCGAATCGTCGGCACGGGTAACGCCCAACTGAACCGTTCCGTCCAAGTGCGGCTCGCACCCGGCGTTTATCACTGGAGCGTGCAGGCGATCGATGGCGCATTTGCTGGTGGCGCCTTCGCGGCGGAAAGCAGCTTCGAAGTTTTCCCTGACATCGCGCCCACATTGGCGATTCAACCGGCCGGCGCGAACGTCATCGTTTCATGGCAACCTCCCATTCCCGGTTGGATCCTTCAGGAGAACGCCGCCGTTACGGGATCCTGGAGCAACTCCCCGAGTGGCAGTCTGAATCCGGTTTCCATTTCCGCCACGAACGCTCAGAGGTTCTTCCGATTGCACCGGCCCTAAGCCGCCCGGCACGCGGTCGGATTTCAACGCGAAGCTCGATCGCGCGGTTCCGACTCAAGAACGCTGACCAGAGCATGTGCGCATCGCTGAACGCGACTTCGGCTAAAGGCACGACGCAATTCAGCCGATGCCGATACGATGCAGAACTCGGCTTCGGTTCTTCTGGCGACGCTCATCACGGGCAGCGGTTTCGGCGCGCACGCACTGGTGATATCTCCCAGTTCCGACATCACTGCATCTGGGCTGACCGTCGGTCAGACCAAGCAACTGGGACAGGCGAAAATCGACGTCTTGATCGCGCCTTACCTGGGCTCCGCCAGCGAGCTCTACAAGCAGAATTTCAACGGGGCAGAGGAAGGTGCGCTCTCGCTGAATTACAACACTTCATTCACTGGAGCTTCAGGCGATCCTTCGGGAGCCTCAATTCAATACTCCGGAGGAAACTTCATTGGCGGCACCTCATTCCTGCTGATAAAGGACGGCAATCATCAGCCGTGGTGGTATCTGTTCAATCTCACCGGACTGGGCTGGAACGGAACAGACGCGCTGGCGTTGGAGAACTTCTGGCCGGCGGGTGGCTCGATCTCGCACGTCACGCTCTACGGCACTTCCACGCCCGCACGAAGCACCACTTCCACCGCGGTTCCGGATTCCGGCGCGAGCGGCTGGTTGCTGGCTGGCGGATTGGTGCTGTTGAGCTACGCGCGCCGCTGGCTCGTGCGCGATTGAGGATTTTCTCTGAAGTCCAAAACGCCCAGTGGGCGTCCGCACCCGCGGATGAATCCCTCCTCCGCCTGAGTTGATCCGGCTCAGTCCGCCACTTCGGGCAATTCCAGTTTGAAGCGGGCTCCCTTCTGCAATCCATCGCTGTGAGCACGCAGGTTTCCGCGCAGTTCCTTGGCGATGAGGGCGCTCAAATGCAGATTCAAGCCCCGATGTCCTGCGCGGGCTGCGAAGCCGTGGCCAAAGATGCGAACCAGGTTTTCAGCGGCAATGCCCACCCCGTTGTCTTCCACTTCCACAATTGCATTGCCGTTCTCGCGATAGACGCGCACGCAGACTTGTTTCGCGGAATTCCCGCCAGCTTCGCACGCCTGGACGGCATTGCTCAGCAGCGCTCCCAGGACTTGAACCAGCTTGGGACGATTCACCGCCACTTTCAGCGGATCCCGATAGTCTCGCGCAAGATGAACCCGGCGATGCGTGAACATCGGTTCCGCAATCTGCAACGCTTCCTCCACCAGCTCGGTCAGGCTGAGATTCTCGGACAACTCCGGTCCGCGCGCGTATTCCTGCTGCTTGGCGATGACGTCGATGATCTCGTCGATGAACCCGCGCACCGCCTGGACCTCAGTGTGGATTTGCGCCTGTTCGCGTTGCAGGTTTTCCGCCAGCAGGGAAACGTATGCCGGCAGACGCCGGCCCCGCTCGTCCTCGGTCAGAAAATGCGCCAGTTGCTCCCGATTTTCCTGCAACACTGCATCCACTTTCTTCAACTGCGGCAATTTCGATTGCCGCACGTGCTCGCCGAGCATGTGTGCCGAGGTGTTCAGGCTGTTCAACAGGTTGCCCACGTTGTGCAGGACGTTGGCAGCAATCTCCGCCATCCCAGCCTTGCGTGACGCTTCAACGAGCTGCCGGTGCACCTGTTGCACTTCCATCTCCATGCGTTTGCGTTCCTCAATTTCCCGGGCCAGTTCCTGGTGCTGCCTTTCAATCAAGGATTGCGCTTCCTTCCGCTCTTCGATCTCGCGTTCCAGCAAAACCGTTTTCTCCTCCAGCAACGCGGATTTTGCTGCCAGCTGCAGCCGGGCCTGATGCTGCTCTTCAATTTTCGTCGCGAGCTCGCCGTTTGCTCGGCGCAGAATCCGGCCGCGATTCACCACGCGCGCACTCTGCATCACGACAGCCAGCGTGAGCAGTGTGGTCAACCCGATAAACCACGGCTGCTGCCACACGGGCGGAAGCACCAGAAACTCCGCGCGCGCCGGAGTCGGATCCACGTTCAAATCGTCGTCGCGCGAGCGGACTTCGAAGACATATTTGCCCTTGGGCAATTCCAGGAACGTCTTGATTGCCTCGCGCGAGAAAGGCGTCCATTCACCGCCGTTCAATCGCCAGGAGAACGCCAGCTGGCGTTCATGGGTGCGCAACCATTGATCCCGGCCGCGCCAGGAGATGATCGTGTTGCCGGGCTGCGCCACCCGTTCCATGGCGGAGACGATTTCGGTTTCCGGCGCCGCGGAGTCGCGCCGGTATCGCACGGTCCAGAAGTCGTTGAGAGCGGATTCCTCCACGTTGTTTCCGCCCAAGCTTCTTCGCATCCAACTGCGGTAGCATTGATTGACCCAGATGGAGCCATCGCTCGCGCGGCGAATCCGGCCGCCATCCGAAGCGATCCTCTTTTCCTCAAACACGTCGCTGATCCATTCGCCGTTCATGCGAAGCGTCACGCCCTGGCCGGTCATCACCCACAAAAAGTTCTCCAGATCGCAGGTCGCGCTGCGGATGGAATTCGCCGCAAGGCCGTCTGCGCGGGTGAAGTTCTGCACGCGCCTGCCATCAAAGTGAAACAACCCACTGCCGCGCGTGCCGATCCACAGGTCGCGTCCGTCGGGCGAACTGGTCAGCGCGTCCACGCGCTGGCCGGCCAGTTCCGGAACTTCCACCCAGTTGGTGCCGTTGAATTGGATAAGGCCAAGATACGACCCGGAGAAGAGCCTGCCGCCGCTCATCCGCGCGAAACCGTAGGACGTGGAATTCTTTCCGCCCAAGAAGCGGCTCCAGGCATTGGTGGAATCCGGCGCGCCCAGCTTGGACTGGTAACGCAGCAGCCCGCCATCACCCACACGCCGTCCGCCATCCACATAGGTGGAAAACCAGAGCGAACCATCCTCCGCTTCGATCGCCGCGCGATAATCCAGCGTCCGCGATCCCATTTCCGGATGCAGCCGCAGCTGCCAGCGCTGGCCGTCAAAGACCGCCGTGGCCGCTTGATCCTGCGAACCACCTGCGGCCCACAACTTGCCGTCGCTCGCGCACAGGAGTATGGACGGCCACTTCATGAGGCCGTCCGCCACCGTGTAACGCCGCCAGTCCGTGCCGTTGAAACTCACCACCGAATCATCCGCCGCGATGAACCAGCTGATGCCATCGGGAGTTTCGCATTGATAGTTCAGCCGCTGATATTTCACCCAGTTCCTGGAATCCAGGTCGAGACGTTGCACGCCATCAGTGAGGCCGAGAATCCAGAGTGAGTCCTTCGCGAATGCAATTCCGGAAACCTCCGCCGTGGTGAGCGGCACATCTGGAACACGGTACATTCGCCAGCGGCCATCCGCATACGCGTAAAGCTTGGCCATGCCGCCCACCCAGAGCGTTCCGTCCGGGGCTTCCGTAATGGAAAAGACGCATTCCTCCGCCCCAAACCCGTCATTCAATCGGATATTCGTCCACCGGCCCGTCGCCGGATCCATGCGATTGAGCCCCACGTTGTGCTGGCCATTGCCCACCCAAACTGATCCGTCCCGCGTTTGGAGGATGGACTGTGCGCCCGTGCCACCGATGTAACCGTCAGCGCGGCCGATTCCTTTCCAGGAATTGCTGTTGGCGATGTCGCCGATGAAATCGTAGCGGTCCAGTTCACCCGTGCTGAAGAGGAGCCAGATGGCGCCGTCGCGCGTCTGCTTCATCGCCTCCAGACTTCCGCGCATGCGAAGGTGAGGAACGGGAAAGCTCGCTTCGCTGCGCAACACACGAGTCGTGACCGGCCCAAGGTTGGGCCGGTGATAAACACTGTTGCTGGCAGCGCTGTGCCGCACAATGAATCCATCGCCGCCGCCCCAAACGCTGCCATCCGAGGCACACAACACGCGTTGAATGGAGAGCACATCTGTGCCGGAGGGAAACAGCCGGGTCCATTTCTGATCCGAACCTGATAACCGATAAAGCCCAGTATCGGTTCCCGCAAAAACTTCCTTGGCGGCAGAAATTCCAATGGAGTGGACGACACCGGTGATGCCGTTGCTGACGGAATAGGTCTGCCAGCGGGAGCCGTCGTAGCAGGTGATTCCCTCGTTGCCGCCGAACCAAAGCACGCCGGACGCATCGGTCGCGATGCAGTTGGGGGGCTTGCCCTCCAATTCATGAACGCGCTGCCAGCGCCAGGCGTCCAGCACCGGATCGGCGATGATCGGCTGGTAAGGTTGCACCGCCGGGACCGCGGGTGCGAGGAAGCAACCGAAGAAAAGCGCGATCAGCCGCGGCCAAGGACGCCTTGGGAATCGGCGAACAAAACTGTTGGTGAACAAAGACACCGCGATGGGTGTGCATCGGCAGGTGCGGTCATGACTTTAGCGTTCGTACCGAGAGAAAACCCGACGGAACGGCGGAACATCCCAGCCGACCCAAGCCGTGCTTGCGCAGCAAGGGCTTAACGCAAAGAAAGGCAGGATCCAAAGGTTCAGAGCCTGTCTGAAAAATACTGGAGCGCGGCTGTG
>CAMLLE010000305.1 GCA_946480555.1 uncultured Verrucomicrobia subdivision 3 bacterium | reverse complement strand
GCCATTCTCGCCGCCGGCATCCGCCGGCAGTTTCGGCGCGAGTCTTGATTTATGAGAATTCAAGGTGGGGATCTGAGGCGGGCGTTCACGCTGATGGATGCGATGATCGTTTTAGCCGTCGTCACACTATTGGCCGGGCTCGCACTTCCGATGGCAGCTCGCGCCAAAGCCAAACGGGAGCGGATTCAATGCATCAGCCGTTTGAAACAAATAGGAATAGCTTTTCGCATATGGGCTCCTGCGAGTCGAGACGAGTTCGTGATGGCCGTTTCAACGAACCGAGGCGGCGCTTATGAACCGGCGCTGGCAGGGGAAATCGCGCCGGTTTTTGATGCAATGTCCAATGAGCTGAGCACGCCATTGATCCTGGCTTGTTCCGCGGATTCGGACCGGTCTCCCGCCAGATATTTCAGCGCGCTGACTCGTTCCAACATTTCGTACTTCATTGGGATCGACGCATTTGAGGACAATCCACTCTCGATCTTGGCCGGAGATAGAAACATAACGAATGGCGGATTCGTGGCACCGTATATTTTGAATCTGACAACAAATTCTCCGGTGGGTTGGTCATCTGCACTTCACAACTGCGAAGGCAATTTGAGTTTGGGAGATGGCAGTGTGCAACAGATCACGACAGCCGCGCTTCGTGACGCGGTGCGTTCCACCGGAATGGCGACGAATCGTATTCTCCTTCCCTGATCCTATTTCGCATTTCAGTCGGCATTGCGATTGAAGCTGCAGAGTTCCATTCCCTCTCGAGCGCCAGTAACCTTCGCGCGTGCAACTGTTCTACACGGGTCCGCTGATCAACGCCGAGATGCTTGTGGTGATGCTTGAGAAGCACGGTATCGCGGCCACGCAGGCATTCGTTGAACAGGATGCGGCGGATGATGGCGACCTGAACCGGCCGACCAACGTGTTTGTCCCGGAGGCAGATTTCCTCCGCGCGCGAGACTTGTTCTACAAAGACCGCGAAGACGAATTGTAAGCACAGCGGAATTGCGCGCGATGAATTGTGCTCGTCGGCGATTCCGAGTTCCACAATCCGCAATCGGAAATCGTAAATTCAAATCCCCATTGTGTTCCGCTGAGCCGGTCGAGTATTGTCCGCGCGCTTATGTTCGATACCAGCAAGGCTCAGATTTTGACCGCGTCGGAGAAGCTTACGCACCTGCGGAGGTTTCTTTGACGTCCCAGGCACACAAAAGCGCCTTTCCGAATTGACCGCCTTGATGGCTGGCGAGACTTTCTGGAACAACCGCGAACAAGCCCAGAAACACATCGACGAATCCAACTCCTTGCGCAGTCGCATCGAGCCGCTGCTCAAAGCAGAGAAGGAGCTGGAGGATTTCAGGGTGATGCTGGAGTTGGGCGAAGCTGAACCGGCGGAGGCGCAGCTTGCGATCGAGAAGGAATTGGCCGCTGACCTGACCAAGTTTTATTCGGACTTGGAATCACTTGAGCTGCGCGTTTTCCTGACCGGTCCACACGATAAGAATAATTGCATCCTCAGCATCAATTCCGGCGCTGGCGGAACCGAAGCGTGTGACTGGGCGAACATGCTGTTGCGCATGTATCAACGTTGGGCGGAAGGCCGCGGCTGGACCGTGGAGGTGGAGGACGCGCTGCCCGGCGAAGGTGCCGGCATCAAGAGCGCCACGATGTTGATCTCCGGCGAAAACGCCTACGGCTTCTGCAAAGCCGAACGCGGCGTGCATCGGCTGGTTCGCATTTCCCCGTTCGATGCCAATAAACGACGGCACACAAGTTTCGCGAGCGTGGATGTCATTGCGGAAATTGAGGAAACTTCCTCAGACATCGTGATTCCTCCGGTGGAACTGAAAGTTGATACCTACCGGTCCGGCGGCAAGGGCGGTCAGAACGTGAACAAAGTGGAAACGGCGGTCCGCATTACACACATCCCGACCGGGATCGTGGCGGCGTCGCAAAATCAGCGTTCACAACATCAGAACCGCGCGACCGCGATGCGTATGCTGATTTCCAAGCTTTACGCTCAACGCGTCGATGCGCAAAAGGCTGAGATGGAACGGTTTTACGGCGAAAAGGGTAGCGTGTCGTGGGGAAACCAGATTCGCAGCTATGTTTTTCAGCCGTACCGCATGGTGAAGGACCTTCGCACAGGCGTCGAAACGAGCGATGTCCAGCGGGTGATGGATGGGGACTTGGATCCCTTCGTGAATGGCTGGCTTCGCGCCGGTTGTCCGATGAAGCGAATGCAGGGGGTGAAGGACGAGGAAGGTTGAGCGGGCCAGGAGATTCTCCGGCCAAGTGCCTGTCTGAAAATGCTGAGTGTGGCTGTTCCCGGCCACAGCAACTTGCGTCGGCAATTGGTTTTTTCGCTTGCTGCGCCCGAGGACGGGCGCACCTTGTTGCCGGAACTTTCAAGAGAGGCTTTAAACGGTTTCTTTGTGGTGATTATAGCGTTTCTCCAAATTCATTTCCGGATCATCTCACCGCGGAGGCGCAGAGGCGCGGAGGAAGCCCTATTTTGATTGCTCCGCGTTTCCGCGTCTCCGCGGTTGTCGGAAATTTCTTCTGGTAACCGCTTTATTGCGCCGATTCATTGGGAATACTGTTTTTTGATTCAACTTTCGGTTTTCGAAAACGTTAAAGACGTTGGCGGATTTTACGTTTCAGCACAGGGAGGTCTGATGGTGGCTGCCATTTCGCGACTGGTAGTTATCCATAAGTGGTTTATGTTTAGTCTCTTAGGATGGTTTTGGTTGGCTCCATTTTCCTCATGGCTTGTATGGTGCTGCAAGATTGCCAGTTCGATGTCGCACCTAGTCAGTCCTTTTGAAACGTGAACCTTCTTATGAAATCCTTCCTTACGAAACTCGCAACTATTGTCCTGACGCTCGGCACTTTCGCCGCCAATGCCGTCCAGATCTCGGGAGAAATCTCGTTTAACGGCACGGTTACGTTGATCGGTGGTGGAACGGACACGGCCACCGGAATTGCCGGTTTTTCCGGCATTGCCTCCGGCAATCGGCCATACGTTCAAGGCGGCTCGGGTACTGGCGATTACTCTGGAATCCCTGGGCTCACACCGGTAAACTGGAAGCCATTTTCTTTCTCCGATGTATCGGTTTCCCCGCTCTGGGCTTTTGAATACAACAGCGTCAACTACAGCTTCCACGCCACTTCCATCTCCATATTTGATCAAACGCCTTTGTTCCTGGATTTGCGAGGCCAAGGCATTGCCAACATTGACGGCAAAGACGCAACCCCGGGCAACTGGCGCATCACCGTCACGGGTGGAACCACCGTTTTTGAGTTCGGCGGCAACAGCTCCGCTCCCCGCGTACCCGACGTCGGCGCGACAGCCTCGCTGCTTGCGTTGGCCATGGGCGGTATGGTATTCGCCCGACGCCAGCTCAGAAAGTAGTTGGTTCCGGCGAGAAATCCCTTGACCGGGTTGGAATGCGAACCTAGAACAGGCGCACCACCCTAAACAAAGAATCAAAATGAAGACACTGCTCCTCGCTGTTGCTGGTTTCGGGTTGGCGATTCAATCGCTGCAGGCGGCGCCTTATATTTCCGGGGAAATTGGTTTTACTGGGGGAGCCACTTTGAACGGTTCGATTGCCAGTGCCACGGCATTCAATTCCATTTTCGGTCCAATCGGCCCTGGTTCAGACATTCCAGTGGTTGGAGGAACCGCGAATGGAAGCTACGCCGGAGTTCCAGCGGGAACCTCAGTTAGCTTCACTCCGTTCGCGTTCAACGTTCAGCCGGGTTCACCGATTCAGCTTTGGACTTTTGCGCTGGGTCCGACCACCTACAGTTTCGAGATCACCTCTGTTTTTGTCAGCCTTCAGCAGCCCGGGTTTTTGAACATTTATGGATCCGGGGTGGCGAAGATTACCGGCTACGAAGATACGCCCGGAACTTGGAGTATCACCGATACCGGTTTGAATGGCCCGGTGTTTACGTTCGGCAACGTGACCGTGGTTCCCGAGCCTGCGACTTCGGCCATGGTTCTCGGTTTTGGCGCGTTGTTGCTGGTCGCCCGAAATCGAACACGGAAGTAAACCTGAGTGAGTTTTCACACGCCCCGGTGCGATATTCGCGCCGGGGCGTTTTGCTTGTCCCGGAATCTTTCCCGTGCGGCCAAGGTTTTGTCTTTTAGGGGAGACTTGTGGGACAGCAGTTGTGTAAATACTTCACACCAAGGCATCTACTTCGCTTGATCGCTTGACTTGAAGAGGAATTGCTGGAGACTGCGCGGGTCCGTTTTCGGAAGCAGTATGGCGAAAAAACGCAGTCGCAGTGATCGGTCCGGCGTCTCTCGAATTCATTTCAGCTGGCCTGGGTTGGTTGTTTTTATTTTTGGTATCGCGCTCGTCACCGGCCTTTTGACGATTGCAGTCGCGCGATCTGCCGCTCGCCCAGTCGGCTCGGGCGGTGCGCCAGCCAAGTTTCAGATTGCTGGCGCGAATGCGGTGGCACCGTGGGGCCAGTTGATTGCCTATGATACGCAGCTGGAGCGGCCGGAGGAATACACCGTGTTGGAAGTCTCGCGAGGAACAACCGCGAAATGGAATCTCCCGAAGCATTCCCGCGACAATGCGGTTCAGCTGATGGTAAAGAGCGGTTTCTCCCCCGCACAAATCGCAATGCTTCAAAATTCCAATGCGATCCAGTCCGACCCTGCTGGAACAGTTGTCCTCCCCAACTCTGAATTTGTGCTGAGTTTGTCGCCTGAGGTCCGTGCGCGATTCTATGCGGAGCTGGCGAGAATGCCCGAGAATCATTACATGGAGTTTCCGTTTTGTTTTCCCGGTGATGCCTTTGAATCCATCGTTAAGTCGGGCCGGATCGGTTTCGCAGCGGAACAACTGATCCGACGCCTCCTTTATTCCAAGGGCGACGCGTTGTTTCTGAGCGACTTCGAAGTGCTCATGAGCCAGCTGCCGGATGAGCAGACCCGGCGGGAGGTTGTTCAGGCGCTGTCGGCCCGTTCTGCTGTGCTCGCCCGGCTG
>CAMLLE010000304.1 GCA_946480555.1 uncultured Verrucomicrobia subdivision 3 bacterium | reverse complement strand
CCACGCGAGCGCACGTGGCGTTTCTCGTAGGTCCGATGGAGGTGCGTGTTCACCGTGGGAATGCTGATCTCCAAGGCGCTGGCAATCTCCTTGTAGGAATAGCCGCGCGAAAGCAGTTCCAACACTTCCCACTCACGCGGGGAAAGGTCGTTCATCTCCGGTTTCTCGGACGATGGCTGGCGTTGGAATGCCTGCACAACTTTGCGCGCGATGTAACTCGTCATGGGCGAGCCGCCTTCGTGGACCTGCCGGATGGCCGCGAGTAATTCGCCACGCGGCGTCCGCTTGAGCAGGTAACCGCTGGCGCCAGCCGCGAGCGCCTCAAAAATGTGTTCCGAATCCTCATACACCGTCAGCATGAGAAACTGCGTGTTCGGCAGCGTGGCCTTGAGCCGGCCCACGCATTGAATTCCATTCGCACCAGGAAGATTGATGTCCACCAACACCACGTCGGGCGCTGCAGCAGGCAGTTTCTCGATGGCATCCTCGGCGGTCGAATGCTGGCTGGCACAACGAAATCCCTTGGCGCGGGCGGTCCAACTCGCGAGAATTTTCCGCACGGACTCATCATCCTCGATGATGGAAACGGCGATGTTCAATTTGGATTTCATAACACTTCCGCGCGCCGCAGCGACAGTCGTTCATTTCTACTACGATTTCCCCGGAGGCAATTTCAACAGAATCGTCACCTTGGTCCCCCGCCCTGGTTCACTCTGAATCTCACAGTTCCCGCCGATCTCCTGGACGCGACGGCTCATGCTGCCCAAGCCGTTGCCAGTCGCCACACGCCCCGGCCCGCGCGACACGCCGTTTTCAACCCGGCTTAAACCAAAACCGCGGCCGTTGTCCTCCACGACGAGTTTCAGTTCATGCGCCGAGAACTCGAGCGTGATGCGCGCCTCGGACGCACCCGAGTGTTTGACGACATTGTGCAAGGCTTCTTTGTACGCGAGAAACACATTGTGGCGCGCTTCGGTGGTGAGCCGGACGCGCGGCAATGTGCCGGGCAAATTCAGCCGGCAACGAATCCCGGCGGCGTCCAGCAAATCAAAGCCGAATTTCTCCAGGTAACTCGCGAGGCTTTCGATGGTGTCATGTTTCGGATTCACCGCCCAAACGATTTCATCCATCGCGCGCGTGGCGTCGCGGGCGGTGAGAAAAATTTGATTCAAATCTTCCGCCACGGTTTCGCGCCCGACCAGTTCCTCGCGCACCGCATCGCTCAACATGCTGATGCGGGTCAGTTGCGCGCCGAGATCGTCATGGATGTCATGAGCGATGCGGGCGCGTTCGGCTTCGATCATGCGCTGTTGTTCGAGGCGCGCGAGTTTGCGTTTCATGCGCTGTCGCGTGATGAACCAGCCGACGCTCCCCGCCAACGCCACGCCGCCGCCGCCCGCCAGGCCCCGAAACCACAGCGTCTGCCAGAAGAACGGCTGGACATGGAACGACACCGTCGCCGCCGTCGGACTCCACACGCCGTCGCGGTTGGCGGCCTGGACTTCAAACGTGTATTTGCCTGGCGGCACGTAACCGTAACTCGCGGTGCGCCGGTTGCCGGCGCTGATCCAGTCCTGATCCAGTTCCCGCAACCGGTACTTGAAACGCAGCTTGTCCGACCCCAGGAAACTCAGTCCGGTGTAGCGAAATCCCACCCGATGCCGCCCCGGCGGAATCTCAATCGGCGCGGCGTTCGGCGTTTCCAACGGGACAATTTCATCGTTCCAATGCAGCGCTTCCACCCGCACTAGCGGCGGCAATGGGTTGCTCTCAACCTCCCGCGGATTGACCGTCACCAGCCCGCGGCTCGTAGAGAACCACAACCGGCCATCCACCGTGCGGCACCCGGCGGGCTGCAAGCCATCCGAGCACTTCAGCGTCGGCAAACCGTCCTCCACGCCAAACGTCCGGAAAAAAGCTTCCGGCAACTCCCCGCTGGCGCACCGGTTCAACTCCGCCTTGTTCACCCGCAAAACGCCGCCGTGCGAACTCA
Organism: uncultured Verrucomicrobia subdivision 3 bacterium; assembly: GCA_946480555.1. The sequence goes on along the minus strand of CAMLLE010000304.1, from coordinate 3,022 downwards.
TCCAATAGAATCCGCGCCCATCATCTTCGATGTGGCAGATGAAGCCGTTGGGCAATCCGTGCCGCCAGTTGACGATCCGAAAGCGCCCGTCTTGCCACCGCGTCAAGCCGCCGCCCAGCGAACCAATCCACAACGTGCCGTCGTCCTCCAACCGCAAACAGCCGATGTAATCACTCGCCAGACCGTCCGCGCGAGTGTAGTAACGCGAGACTCCATTCGGCCGCACGCAACCCAGCCCGCCGCCCAACGTGCCAAACCAAACTGTGCCATCACTGCTCTCCGCCACCGCCCGCACGTCCTTGTCCGCCGGTTTGTTCGTTTGCGCCAACGACGTCAGACGGCCGCCCTCATACCGCATCAGTCCGTCACCAGTCCCCAACCACAACCCGCCCCGCAGCGAACACACAATCGCCGTCAGGTGCGGCAAAGCGCCGGACAGGCCATCCACCCGATCGAAGTACTCGCCGCGCCGCAGAAACAAACCACAATTCCAAGTGCCGACCCACAAGCCATCCCTGGAATCCTCCGCCACGGACCACACATAAGGATTCGGGATGCCGGCGGCAGCGGCGAAATTCGTCCATTGACCATCAAACAGCCGATACAACCCCGCCCCTTCCGTACCGATCCAGAGCGAGCGGTCGCGGCTGGCGCACACGGTCAAAACCGCGCGCCCGCCCCATTGGTCCGGCGGCGCCACCGTTTCAAAACAAGCACGCCGAATCACTGCCAATCCGCCGCCGCCCGTGCCCGCCCAGAGATTGCCCTCCCGATCTTCACAGAGCGACACCACCCAGTCGGAGGGAAAACCGGTGCTGCGATTGAACAATTTTGCCGCGTTCGTACCGTCGGGATTTACCAGACAGCAGCCATGCGCCGAGTTCGCCAACAGCAGCGCGCCGGTTCGCGTCTCCAGCATGTCGAGCACTGGTTTGTTGCCCCAAGGCACTTCACCCCGATCTTCGCTCCAGGCGGTGCCGGTCCATTTGCGGATCCGATTTCCCCCCACCACCCACAACGCGCCGTCCCGGCTCGCGCCGATTCCCATCACGGTGGTGTTGTCCATCATCTCCGCAAACTCCAGCGGCGTGAGGTGGCCTTGGTTTAATTCGGAAACCCGCCCGTTGCGGTTCACCCAGATCCGCCCCTGCGGTGAACGCGCCCAGGACACAAGACTCGCGGCCTGGCCGGGCTTCGGCCTCAGCAACCGGCCGTCGCGCAACCGGGCCAGTTCGCCCCCGGCGCTTCCCAACCAAATGTCACCGGCTTCATCCGCGGCAATGTGCTGAATCTTGCCGCCCGGCCACTCCAGCGGCAGCGACAGCGGCTCAAATTTCCCGGCGCGATACCGCGTCACTCCGCCCGATTCGTGCCCGATCCACAACGTCCCATCGTCCGCCTCGAACAAACTCGTCACGCGACTGCTCACCAGCCCCGGCATGTTTGCGTCGTCGAACACGGTAAACCGCGCGCCATCAAACCGCGCCAGCCCACCATACGTTCCCACCCACAAATAGCCGTCCCGGGTCTGCAACACAGCCGTGATGGAGTTTTGCGGCAAACCCTGTTCAGCCTCCCAATGTTGCACGGAAAAATTGGCCGGGCCGGCAGATGCCAACCAAGGGACGAGGAGCAATACCAGGAAGGCACAGAGCCAGTTCCTGCGCAGGCTTTCGAGCGGCATGATCGTCACGTGCGGCGGGGGTAAAATGTCGCGCGAACCTTAGCGCGTCAGCCGGCGGTTCTCCAGATCAAACCAGATGACCTTCCCACGGTCGCTCGAGCAAACCGACTTCGGCCCCGATAACACTGACGATGTGCTCGAAGTCAGAGAAGGAACTCGCCAACAAAGTCCACTCGTCCAGGCAACCTTTGACGGCCCCGCGCCCGCCAAAGCCGCTGCGCTTCAGCGTCCCGGCCTCGGCAATGGCGTAGTGCCCTTCAAATCTAATGGTCACGAGATCATCGTTCCTGGCGCGGGAAAGTTTCATCAGGAGCACAGCAAGACGAGCAGATTTCGATTCCATTCCCCGTCATTCATCGCTGGAAAGAATGGCGATGATGGCAATCACCCTCAGCGATTCGATCAACTTGAATCCCAAGCGAGCACGAGAATGATCCCGACCACAGGCCAATTTCATCTTCGCAATCTAACCAGTGGGCCGGCCTCCGACATGTCAATGAAACGATTGAGCACTCAACGCCGCACCGCGTTCACGACCTCGGTACGCGTCCATTGTTGGAGGTCGAAGCTGCACATGAACCTTGTAACACCGGAGCCAAGCCGAGGATGTAATGGCGTCAGCGGCAAATATTGCGCAACGAATTGTCGGCGTTCATCGGTTGGGCGCGGTTCGGCCGGACGCGGCACGCGTCGCCGGCGAGTCGTAACGATAGGTAAACGAGTCGCAGTCCACATGACCCGCTTCCGCTTCGTTGTTGTAAGTGAAGATGCCGAGGCGATCGCCGCGGTAATCGCCCCAGGCGAGTTGATACGGTTCGCCAAACAGCATGAAGGAGCTTCCGTTCGTGCTGTAGCTGTAGGTGCTCCTGCCATCAAGGCCCCACGTGGAGCGCAGCCAGAGCTTGTGCGTGGTCAACGCCGGGCCGTTTGTGATGGTTTTGTTATGCGCTGACTCAAGCGTCAGAACGCCTTTCTGTCGCCGAACCTGGATGGTGCTGAAATTCCTTGAGTAATGAGCCAGCCCGGCAACCTGCCCATCCGCCATGCCGCTCAAGTCCAGCGCAAGCGTGACGACATTCGTGCTCGTGCGAAATGACCGTTGCGTGAGCGTGTTGCCCGCCTTTTTGAGATTGTCGCGCTCCAGCGGTTTGAACGCCTGCAGGCGCAGGAATCCGGGCCGCTCCGCGAGCGACCATTTGTCCGCGCGCGGCTGATAGTTCCACGCCCATTGCACACCGAGTTTCGGGCCGCTGAAGTCATCATCCGTCTGCGGCGTGACAATCGGCGTGTTCACTACCGGTTTGCGGCCAGCCCATGGCATTGTTCCAATGCCATCGG
>CAMLLE010000303.1 GCA_946480555.1 uncultured Verrucomicrobia subdivision 3 bacterium | reverse complement strand
TCGAGAGATTTCATTTAGTTCATCTATTCCGCCGCGATGACCTTCGGCGCTTCGTGGTGCGCGGGCAGTCGTTGTTCGATTCCCGGCAGGTGGATCCTCCGAAAACGCATGTGATGGGCGGCGGACAAGTCAGCTGGCGTTACGAACTCGATCTCAAGAGGACAGGCGAATGAACAAATATCTGTCCAACTTGAATCCCGCCGAGCGCCGGTTCGTGATCATCGTCGCGCTGGTGTTCTTCATCGTGATCAACGTCTTCTGGATCTGGCCGCACTTTGGTGATCTCGGCGATTACCGTTCCCGCCTGCAAACGGCGCGGGCCAATTACGGTCAACGCGAAAACGTCATCGCGCAGGAACCGAAGTTGAAAGAGGAGATCACCAAACTCGCCAGCGAAGGCGGAAGCGTTCCGCCCGAAGACCAAGCCATTCAATTCCTGCGCACGATCCAGGTACAGGCCGCGCAGAGCGGAATTGGATTTCAAGGCAGCACGCGCGCAACCACGACCACCAATCAGTTCTTCATCGAACAGGCCCAGACGGTCACCGTGGTGGGGCGCGAAGAACAGCTGGTTGATTTTCTCTACAATCTCGGTTCGGGCAATTCGCTGATTCGCGTGCGCGAAATGTCATTGCGTCCAGACCAGCCGCGCCAGCAATTGAACGCCCAAATCACGCTCGTGGCCAGTTACCAGAAGAATCCGCCAAAGCCGGCGGCCCGGCCCGCGGCCGCAGCTGCAAGCGCGCCGGCCAAAGCTTCCACCCCGCCGCCGTCCAGCGCCCCGGCGCGGCCGGCTCCGCCCAAATCTCCGACGTCCAACAACAAATGAAAACGTTCGTCTCCTTCGTGCTGCTGGTGTTCCTCGTTTCCTGCGCGCCCAATCCCCGCGCAGCCTCCAGCAACGGTGCCGCCGCTGAACCGGTGTTCGTGGAGGTCACCCCTGCTCAAACCAGCGTTGGCGCTGACACTCCGGCTGCGTCTGCCACCGCCGCACCTGCCGCGGCAACTGAGAGCAGCGGTCTGGAAGTGATCGTAAACAGCCCGCAACTTGAACCGGGCGAACCGGTGCCAGCTGCGGCGGCGAATCCGCCAGCCGTCGTTCCTCCGCCCACCGCGCCTGGCGCGCCGCCGACGGGTCCGGTTGCGGCGGTTCCGCCAGCCACCTCCGAAACTGCCCCAACGATCACGGCCGCACCGGAATTGCGCCCCGAAATGACGCTGGCGAATCCGGATGAAATCGTTCCGGCTGGAATGATTGATTTTCGCAACATGCCTTTGGAGCAGGCGCTCACGGTTTATTCCGAATATGTGAATCGCACGCTGCTGCGCCCGGCCTCGCTGCCCGCTTCGCAGATCACACTGACAACAAAAACAGCACTCACGCGTCGCGAGATCATTCAGGCGTTGGATGCCGTGCTTGGCCTGAATGGCATCGCGATGATCAATGTGGGAGAGAAGTTCGTGAAAGCCGTTCCGCAGACGCAGGCGGTCCAGGAAGCGGCGCCGCCAGACACTCGCGCGTCGGCAGAATTGCCGGAGTTGGGCCCGATCATTACGCACGTCGTGCAGTTGAAGTATTCCAAACCGGAAGATGTGGTCCCCGCGTTGCAGCCGTTCGCGAAATTGAATTCGATTCTGCCGGTTCCGAGCACCGCAGTCCTCGTGCTGCGCGATTACACGGAGAACATCAAGCGCATGCTGGAAATGGTGGAGAAGATCGACATCGTGGTGCCCGGCGAGTTTGTCTCTGAAGTCATCCCCATCAAATACGCGAAGGCTTCGGAAATCGCTGAAGCGTTGAACAGCCTGAGCGGTGGCGGTGGCAGCGCGAGCATCGGCAGCACTGGCGGCGGGACGACTGGGGGCACATCAACCCGGGCTGGTGGCATGCGCAGCACTATGGGCGGTTTCAACCGCGGCGGCACGATGGGCGGCTACAATCAAGGCGGTTTCGGTCAGCAAGGCGGGATTGGGGGCAGCAGCGCTTTCGGAAACACTGGCGGCGCGGCTGGCGGCAGCAGCTTCTCGGATAATCTGCGCCGCATCGTTCAGCGCGCCGCAACGTCCGGCGACCTGGAGATTCTCGGCAAGACCAAGATGATTGCCGACGAACGCAGCAATTCGCTGCTCATCTTTGCCACGCGCGCAGACATGGAAATGATCAAAACCATTGTCGAGAAGCTCGACGTGGTGCTCTCGCAGGTCTTGATCGAAACGGTGATTCTGGACGTGAACCTGGACCGTTCGCTGTCCTACGGCGTCACGGCTGGACAGCCGCCGAAGACGAATAACCTTGGCGCCGTTGGCGGCGTTTACAACAACGCCGGCGGACTTGGAACTCTGGCCAACTTCTTTGGCAGCGGCGTCAGCAACGGGTTTCCGACCTCCAGCGGTCTTACCTACTTCGGCCGTTACAAAGGCGAACTCGACGTGGCGGTCACGGCCTTCGCGGGCACATCACGGGCGAACGTGATTCAGAAGCCGCGCATCCTCACTTCGCATGCGCGTCCGGGTTCCATCTTCGTTGGCCGCACCGTTCCTTACGTCACCAGCGCCTACTATGGCGGCGGCTTCGGCGGCGGCCCAAGTTCCTCCTACCAGCAGCTGCGCGTGGGTATCGGCCTGCAGGTGACGCCGTTCATCAACCCGGAAGGGCTGGTGGTAATGGAAATTCAACAGGAGATTGAAGAAATTCAGGGCTCAACGCCGATTGAAGGTGTCGGTGAAGTGCCGAACACGATCACCCGCAGCATCACTGGCGAAGTGGCGGTGAACGACGGCGACACGATCATTCTCGGCGGCTTCATTCGCAACTCGTCGGAGCGGACCGATTCCGGGGTGCCGTTGTTGAAGGACATTCCGCTGCTCGGCGCGCTGTTCAGCAGCCGGTCGAACCAGAAGCTCCGCAACGAACTGCTCGTGCTCATGCGTCCCACCGTGTTGAAGACGCCGGAGATCGCAGCGACAGCGTCGGAGCAGGAGAAGAAGCGCCTGCCCGGCGTGGTGAATGCCGAACGTGAATTCCAAGATCTGGAAAACTCCGAGCTGGAGAAGGAAGAGAAGCGCGCGGCGGCCCACAAGAAAGCCCAGGAACGCAAGAAGCAGAAGGAAAAGGCGCGCGAGGAATGATGGGGTTGCTGCCAGCGATCAATCCGCTTGCCGAATGACCGGGAATTCTCAAACCTTTCGCACCATGAAAACCATCAAAATCCTCTCTCTCATTGTTTGCGCGGCGTCGCTGCTGCTGACGGGTTGCAAGACGGCGTGCTGCGCTGAAGGTGCCGCCGACCAGGCCAGTTGTGGAATGGCTTGCTGCGTCGATGCCAAGACTGATTGCGCCAGCTGCCCGAAGTGCAGCGCGAAGAAGTGATCTTTCAAGTGCATGTGGCCGTGATCAACACGGCGCTGCACGCCCGCCAATCCGGGGGCGACTGGTCTGAAGTCCAGTCGCAGCCGCAACAGAACCCCAGAGTGCTTCATCCGTGGCGGACCGTTTTGTCCTGATCGCGCCCGCGCCCGTCACAGCACGAGCAGAAGTTTCCGGATTTCTTTCAACCGTGCCTTGGCTTCCTTCTTCGTCAGGCGCGGGAACTTTCCGCCCACCATCACGAAATCTCCATGACGGGTCAGCATCACCTTGTCGTCCTTCACTTCGATCGCCGTGACTCCGCGTTCGGCCGCGATGCTTTTGAGTTCTGCAACTTGGAGGAGCAGTTCGACGGAAGGCGGGATCGGCCCAAATCGATCGCGCAGCTCTTTGGTCAGCAATTCAAGCGATTCCTTGTCCGTCGCCTGCGCGAGCTTCCGGTAAATGTCGATGCGATGATGCGGTTCGGGCACGTAGCTGTGCGGCAATGTGGCGGAGGAAGCTGTGCGTTGCCGGTGGTCCGTTGTTCGTTGTTTTTCACCAGCAACGACTGACACCTGGCCATCGCCTTCCTCGCCTTTCGCGCTCACATCCAGGAAATCCAGCCGCAACTGCACTTCCACGCGCGGCTTCACTTTCTCGCCCTTCAACGCCGACACGCTTTGCTTCAGCAGCTGGCAGTAGAGGTCGAAACCGACGGCCGTGATATGGCCGCTTTGCTCTGAACCAAGAAGGTTGCCTGCACCGCGGATTTCAAGGTCGCGCATCGCGATTTTGAATCCGCTGCCGAGCGTGGAGTATTGCTTGATTGCGCTGATGCGTTTCCGGACGTCCGTCAACAAACCGGCGTGACGCGGCAAAAGCAGGTATGCGTAAGCCTGATGCTTGTAACGCCCGACGCGGCCGCGCAGTTGGTAAAGCTCGCTCAATCCGAAGCGGTCAGCGCGGTCGATGATGATCGTGTTCGCGTTCGGAATATCCAACCCGCTTTCGATGATGGTCGTCGAAAGCAGCACGTCTGCTTCGCCATTCACGAACCGGGTCATTACGTCTTCCAGATCGTCCGCGTCCATCTGGCCGTGCCCGACAACGATGCGCGCCTGCGGAACGAGCGCGCGGAGCTTTTGCTCCATCGTGTGGATTGTCGTCACGCGATTGTGCAGGAAGAACACCTGGCCGCCGCGGTTCAGCTCGCGCTGGATGGCGTCCCGGATCAAGCGTTCGTCGTATTGCACGACAATCGTCTCGACGGGCAGGCGATCGTGCGGCGGCGTCTGGATGGCGCTCATGTCGCGCGCGCCGGTGAGCGCCAGGTAGAGCGTGCGTGGGATGGGCGTCGCGCTCAGTGTGAGCACGTCCACCAGCTTGCGAAGCATCTTGAACTTCTCCTTGTGCAACACGCCAAAGCGCTGTTCCTCGTCAATGATCACCAGCCCGAGGTCTTTGAAAGTCACGTCGCTCTGAATCAACCGATGTGTGCCGACAACAATATCAACCGCGCCAGCAGCGAGGCCCTTGATCGCATTCTGCTGCTCGCGCCGCGTGCGAAAACGCGAGAGCAATTCCACGCGCACGGGATAATCCGCCATGCGATCGCGGAACGTGTTGAAGTGTTGCTGGGCCAGAACAGTGGTCGGCACCAGCACGGCCACTTGCTT
>CAMLLE010000302.1 GCA_946480555.1 uncultured Verrucomicrobia subdivision 3 bacterium | reverse complement strand
AAGCCGTTTGATCAGATCTGGGACGGAAAGGACGCGTTGTGGCCTGAGATCATCTGGTGAGGGGCAGAAAGTTCATTCGACGATGAAAGTTTCGGGCGTAATTCAACGCACCGATTTCCATGCCACGGCAGGGATGAAAGCCGTTTGGCGTTCACCTCCTGAAATCCTTCAAGTTTGTGGTTCCCGCCGCAGCCCCACGTTTTGCTCCGTTCTTGCCTCTCCCAGGGCATTGGCCTAATGTGCGCCGCGTGAGCCCTCACGAGCAGAACTGTTCCACCGACGGCATTTGCGCCGGCGGAAGCATCTGCCCGCTCACCCGCGTAAAAGCCGGTTCCGTCGTATGCATCAAGCAGCTCGCCGCGTCGCCCGAACTCCGCATGCGCCTGCGTGAAATGGGACTGGGCGAGGAGCAGAAAATCCGCCTCGTCAGCAGTCAATCAACGATCATTTGCCAGGTCTGCAACGCGCGGCTTGGCATCAGCAAACAGCTGGCAAATACCATTCTCGTGGAAGCCCAGCCCGGCCAGATGAAGGCCGCCTAAGTCATGCCCGATCTGCAGCCGCTCACTTCCTGCCCGCTCGGTTCCATCAGCGCCGTCGCGGAAATCAACGTTCCCGCCGCCGGCCGCGCACGCCTCATGGAAATGGGCTTGCTCGTCGGCACCCGCGTCGAACTCGTCCGGTTCGCGCCGCTCGGCGATCCCGTCGAAATCAAAATCCGTGGCTACAACCTGACCCTCCGCAAACACGAGGCTGAACAGATTCTCGTCCGCCCGCTGCCCAAAGCATAACGGCCATGACTCCAGCGCCCGTCCCACGAGGTTCACTCCCCGAGAAAGCCGCTGCGCCGGCTTACATCGTCCTGACTGGAAATCCCAACTGCGGCAAGACCACGCTTTTCAATGCGCTTACCGGCCTGCGCGCCAAGGTTGGCAATTACGCCGGCGTCACGGTCGAACGCAAGGAAGGGAAGCTGCAGGAAGCACCCGCCGGCACGGACATTCGCGTCCTCGATTTGCCGGGAACCTACAGCCTCAGCCCGCAGTCGCTGGACGAACAGGTTTCGCGCGATGTGTTGATGAACCGGCTCGCGGAAGTGCCGGCGCCAGACGCGGTCGTCATCGTCATCGACGCCTCAAACCTTCAGCGCAATCTCTATTACGCCACGCAGGTGATTGAACTCGGCTATCCGACGGTCGTGGCGTTGAACATGATCGATGTGGCGGAGGCGAACGGCCACAGCATCGACACGAAACTGCTTTCGGACGCGTTGGGCGTTCCGGTCGTTCCCGTCATCGCCAGCGCCGGAAAGGGAATTCCAGAACTCAAGCAACGGATGCTGGAAGCGCTGGGATCGCGCGTGGGCAAATCGGTGGTCACCACCGCGGCGGACGTTCGTTTTTGTTCGTTGCCCAAGGAATTCGAAACGGAAGTGGCGCAACTGGCGGCGGAACTGAAGTCGGCCTTCCCAGATCACGCCACGCGAACCAACGCTGAAGCGCTCTTGATCCTGAGCAATGAAAAGGCGCTCAGCTCCAGCGCGAAATATTATCCGCAGCCGATCCTGGACGCGGTGGAGGATGCGCGCCAACGACTGGACGCCGCCGGAGTGGATTGGCGCACAGCCGCGATCGAAGGTCGCTACAGCGTCGTGGCGGAAATCCAGCAGAACGCCACCACGGAACTGGCGCCGCCCGGAGAGACTTTCAGCGACAAGCTGGATCGCGTGCTGACGCACAAGGTCTGGGGCACGGCGGTGTTCGTGCTGATCATGAGCGTGATGTTCCAGAGCATTTTCCACTTCGCGAGCATTCCGATGGATGCTTTGCAGGCGTGTGTGGACTGGCTCGGCGCACAGGTGGGCGGCATGATTCCGAAAGGAGATTTGAACAGCCTGCTGGTCGATGGCGTGATCGCCGGTGTCGGTTCCGTGGTGGTTTTTCTGCCGCAGATTCTGCTGTTGTTCCTGTTCATTGGATTTCTGGAAGACACCGGTTACATGGCACGTGCGGCGTTTCTGATGGATCGTTTGATGAGCAAGGTGGGGCTGCACGGGAAGAGTTTCATTCCGATGCTCAGCTCCTTTGCATGTGCGATTCCCGGGATCATGGCCACGCGCACCATCGAATCGCAAAAGGACCGGCTCGTGACGATCCTGGTCGCGCCGTTGATGAGCTGCTCGGCGCGGCTGCCGGTTTACACGCTTTTGATCGGGGCGTGCATTCCGAACCGCGTCTTTGGGAATCTAAACTGGGAAGTGAATCTTGGCTTCACGCGCTTCAATCTGTTCGGATTTCTGGGCCTGCAGGGGCTCACAATGCTCGCCATGTATTTGCTGGGCATCATCGTGGCATTGATCATGGCGTGGATTTTCAAGAAGACGCTGCTCAAGGGCGAAACGCCGCTGCTGATCATGGAATTGCCGCCTTACAAACGGCCGCTGTTCCGCGTAGTGCTGCGGCACATGTGGGATCGTTCGAAAATTTTCCTGCGCCGCGCCGGAACCGTAATTCTCGGCATCAATATCATCCTTTGGTTTCTTGCGACGTATCCGCGGACCGCTCCGGTTTCCAGCGAAGTGCCACGTGCGGCGGCCGAAGCGCCGGAATCCGGCGCTGTCGCCCCTTCGTTGACGGACGCCGAAGACGCCGTGACGCAAGCCCAGGCGGGCGAACAATTGCGCAATAGCTTCGCTGGCCGGATGGGACGGGCGATCGAGCCGCTGATCGCTCCCTTGGGATTCGATTGGAAGATGGGCATTGGCATCGTGACGTCATTTGCCGCGCGCGAAGTGTTCGTCAGCACCATGTCCACGGTTTACAACGTGGGCAGCGACGAAGCGGAAACGGAAACGAAGCTCGTCGAGACGTTGCGCCAGCAACGACGCCCGGATGGATCGCCTGTTTATACGACGCTGACGGCGGTGACGCTGATGGTCTTTTACGTCTTCGCACTCCAATGCGTGAGCACCGTTGCCGTGGTGCGACGCGAAACGAACTCCTGGAAATGGCCGGTATTCCAATGGATTTACATGGGCGTGCTGGCGTGGGGTTTTGCATTCGCCACCTTCCATCTCGGGAAACTGCTTGGGTGGGGGTAAGACCTGAAACGGAGACACGGGGGCACGGAGCCTGCCGAGACACTGCAAATCTCCGCTAATCTTCGCTGAAGATTGCACCCCTTCCGCACTTTCAGCGCGGGGTCGCCTGAGCCAGGCAACCACACCGGGGATTGAAGGTTCGTTGTGGAGTGGTCCCCATTTCTGGGTTCAACCGAGATTCGCTTCAGCGCCGGTTTTATAAGTTCCATTCGGCGGTCGATCGACCCGAAGCGGGCTTCCCTCAAAAAAGTTTATACAAATTCCCGGTCAGTGGTGTCTATGCAGTGAAACCGTGGCTCAAACGACGTCACATTGGAGCGAATCGCTCTACCGCGCGAAAGCAGCTGAGCTGCTGCTGTATGGCCGTGCGCTGGGGTTGAGCCATGCCGAGGCGGAGGATGTTTTGCAGGAAACGTTCATGGCGCTGCTGGAGAAGGCTCACGCACCGGAACAGGCAGAACACTATTGCATTCGCAGCTTTCGGAATCGCGCTTTGAACTATCGCCGGTCGATGTGGCGGCGGCTCACGCGTGAATTGGAATCGCGCCGCTGGTTCGAACGTTCGCCCGGCCAACCGCACTCTGAAGCCGCAGCCATGCATTGCCTGGGCGAACTGCCAGTTGAACAGCGGGAAGTGATCGTGCTGAAAATCTGGCATCGCTGCACGTTCGAGGAGATCGGCAGCCTGCTGGAAATTTCACCGAACACCGCCGCGGGACGTTATCGCTACGGAATCGAGAAGCTACGCCTTTGCCTGAAAGGAGACGCACATGAACGAGACGAACTCAGTGGAAACGGAATTGCAGTCCTGGAAGCCGCGGCCACCTTCCCGAAAGCTTGAACAAAAACTGTTCGGGGAGACGCCGCGTTCGCGAACTCGCGTGCAATGGACGCTCCAATGGGCCACGCCCATCGCGGCCTGTCTCCTATTCACCGCCATCGCGCTACGACATCACTCTGCCGATGGAGAAGCACTGCACCTGCACAGCGACGCTGTGTTCACGGTCAGTTCGAATCGGACGGTGGGTAGCGGGTGGTTCATTCCCGCGACTGCGATCGACAGCAGCAGCCCGCGCAACCGGTCGGATCGGCTGGATCGCGAGTTCGAATCCGATACGTGGAAGCGCCTGCAAATGCCGCGCAGACGCAATGAAGAGAGCCCTTCTGCGGAACAGATTTGAATGGACAAAGCCCATCGCTTCCACTTCTAGTGTTACCTCATTTTTACCGGGTCAGGTCAATTGATTTACACGCATGGACAAACCTAAACCGACTACCGACAAGGCGCCTGACGCGCCGGCCACTTCCTCGACGCCTGTTGCGCCGATTTCCCCCAAGGTGCCGCCACTGTTTCGCCGGATCGATTGGCTGACTTGCGGCCTGACTTTTCTCGCGGTTTTCATCGGCTACTTCCTGACGCTGGCTCCGGAGATGACGCTGGAGGATTCGGGTGAACTGGCAGTGGCTTCTTATTACGCGGGCATTCCGCATCCTCCCGGTTATCCCGTCTGGACGATTTACACGCATCTGTGGGCGATCCTGCTGCCGGTTGGAAACATCGCCTGGCGGGTTGGCGTGGGCGTGGCCTTCTCGGGCGCCCTGGCATGCGGCCTATTGGGATTGGTGGTTTCGCGCGGCAGCAGCATGCTGATCGAAAGCATCGACGACCTGAAGAATCTCTCGCGCAAAGTTGAGGGCGCAATCTGCCTCGTTGCTGGCTTCGTCGCTGGAACGTTGATCGGCTTCAACGGCTACATGTGGAGCCAGTCCGTGATCGTGGAAGTGTATCCGCTGAGCGTGCTGTCGTTGATTGGCGTAATCGCCTGCCTGATGCGCTGGATGTATGCGCCTCAGCAGCACAGGTATCTCTACTGGGCGTTTTTCCTCTATGGCATTTGCGTTAACAACCACCAATCGCTGCTCGTCATTGCGATGGGCATGCAGGTGCTGATCTGGC
>CAMLLE010000301.1 GCA_946480555.1 uncultured Verrucomicrobia subdivision 3 bacterium | reverse complement strand
TCGCAACGCAGTTCAACGAATTGCAGATTGCTGACGATTTGAAGAAGAACGGCGGTTACATTCCGGGCGTGCGTCCGGGTCAGGCGACTTCGGATTATCTGCATACAGCGATGAGCCGCATCACGCTGGCTGGTGCGATCTTCCTGCTGATCATTGCCGTAATCCCGATGATTCTGGCTGACCAGATGAACATTTCCTATCAAGTCGCGCAGTTCTTCGGCGGCACGAGCATTTTGATTTCTGTCGGTGTGGTTCTGGACACGATGCGGCAGATGGAATCGCACCTGTTGATGCGCCATTACGACGGTTTCCTGAAGAAGGGCCGTGTGAAAGGCCGAATCTAAGTCCCGGCTCGCCGGTTTCCGGCGGGGCGTCTGCAGATGATTGTTCGCAAAAGTGAACGGGATTTAGAGGCGATGAGACCGGCCTGCACGCTGGCAGGGACGGTGTTGGATGAAGTGGCGAACTTTATTCGCCCGGGAGTGTCCACGCGGGAAGTGGATGAATTTGCAGCGGAACGGATCCGCAGTTACGGCGCGAAGAGCGCGTTTCTCGGATACCGCAAGTATCCCTGCCATATCTGCATTTCGGTGAACGACCAGGTCGTTCACGGGCTGGCAGGGGACCGATCTTTGAAGTTTGGTGACATCGTCAGTCTGGACGTCGGTGTGGTTTACAACGGCTTCATCGGCGACACGGCGCGAACCGTTGCCGTGGGCGGTTGCGGGGTGTTGGGACAGAAGCTGATGGATGTGACTGAGAAGTCGCTTTACGAAGGCATCGCTCAGGCAGTGGCCGGGAATCGTGTGGTGGATATTTCCCGCGCGATCCAGACCTATGTTGAGAACAACGGATTCAGCATCGTCCGGGAATTTGTGGGGCACGGTGTTGGGCGTTCGATGCACGAAGAGCCGCAGATACCGAATTTCGACGAGAAAAAGAAGAGATCGCCGGAGTTGCGACCCGGAATGACCATCGCGATCGAGCCCATGGTAAACGCCGGTTTGCCCGGCGTAAAAATCTTGAATGATGGCTGGACAGTGGTGACGCAAGATGGTTCATTGTCCGCTCATTTTGAGCACACGGTTCTGGTCACCGAGAGTGAGCCGGAAATCATGACATGGCCGGAGAAGATGCCTTCAAAGTTGAGGGCGTAGTGGTGGAAGTGCTGCCGAAACAACTGTTTCGGGTGGAACTTCCCAACGGACACCGGGTGCTGGCATACGCCATCGGGCGCGCCAGGCAGAGTTTTTCGGCGCAGGTTGGCGAGAATGTGAAGTTGCAGCTGTCGCCCTACGACTTGTCGGAAGGGCGAATTGTTGTCGAAAGACTGTAGCGGCGGTCTGTGACCGCCCGCGGGAATTGAACGACGCTCTTGCAGCGAGAAACAAATTTAAAATGAAAGTTCGAGCATCAGTCAAAAAGCTTTGCGAAAACTGCAAAGTTGTTAAGCGCAAAGGCGTGATTCGCGTCATTTGCAGCAATAAACGCCACAAGCAACGGCAAGGATAATTTTTATGGCACGCATCATTGGTGTTGAAGTTCCGCCAAACAAGCGCATCGATATCGCGCTTCGCTACATTTACGGCATCGGTCCCAAGAACGCCGTCGATATTCTGGCTGCGGCCAAGATCGACCCGAGCATTCGCGCGAAGGACCTGACTGAAGCCCAGCTCTCCCAGATCGTTCATGCGATTCAGGAAGGCAAATACGTGATCGAAGGCGATCTCCGCCGCGAACTCGGCATGAACCTGAAGCGCCTCCAAGGTATCAAGTGCTACCGTGGCGTCCGCCACATGCGCAGCCTGCCGGTCCGCGGTCAGCGCACCCAGACCAACGCCCGCACGCGCAAGGGTCCGCGCAAGACGGTCGGTGTCCAACGCAATCCGAACGCCAAGACTGGCATTCACTAATTTTGTTTATGGCTGAAGAAACCAAAAAGAAAGCCGCCCCGAAGAAAGAGGCAAAACCCGAAGCGGCTGCTGAAGAAACCAAGGCGCCGAAGAAGGCGGCCGCTGCCGAAGCGGCTTCTGCTGCTCCCGCCGCCCCTGCGGCTCCGGAAGCTCCGGTGGCTGCGGCTGCCCCGACCGCTGCCGAACTGCTCGCGGACGATTTGGCCGGCAAGAAGATCGTCAAGGCCAAGGGTGCCAAAAACATTTCCGTTGGCATCGCGAACATCCTCGCGACGTTCAACAACACCCAGGTCACCATCACCGACATGCACGGCAATCTGCTCGGTTGGTCGAGCGCTGGCCGTGTCGGTTTCAAGGGTTCCCGCAAGAGCACCGCTTACGCCGCTCAACAGGTCGCCCAGGACGCCGCCCGCCAGGCGATGTCGCACGGTATGAAGGAAGTCGAAGTGCGCGTGAAGGGTCCCGGCTCCGGCCGCGAATCCGCCATCCGCGCCCTGCAAGCCATCGGTCTGGAAATTACGACCATCAAGGACGTGACTCCGGTGCCGCACAACGGCTGCCGCCCGCGCAAGAAGCGCCGCGTGTAATCGATCTCAAATCTCAAATTTCAAATTTGAAATAATCTATGGCTCGTTATACAGGTCCCCGCGTTCGCATCAGCCGCCGTTTCGGAGTGCCGATCTTTGGCCCGACGAAATATCTCGAACGCCGCAATTACGGTCCCGGTGTTCATGGCCCCAAATCCCGCCGCAAACACACGGACTACGGTCTTGGCCTGATCGAAAAGCAGAAGCTCCGTTACTACTACGGCCTGCTCGAACGCCAGTTCCGCGGTGTCTATGAAAAGGCGCTGCGCCGCCGTGGTGTCACGGGCGAGCAGATGCTCCAGATTCTGGAGACCCGCCTCGACAACGTGGTTTATCACCTCGGCTTCGCCAACACCCGCGCCGCTGCGCGTCAGCTCGTCTGCCACGGGCATGTCCAGGTGAATGGCCGCAAGGTCAGCATCCCGTCGTACGCCCTCAAGGTGAACGACATCATCACCGTCAAGAACACGAACGTGTCGCGCCAGCTCGCGACGAAGAATCTCGAAAGCGCCACCAGCCGGTCGATTCCGGATTGGTTGTCGTTGAGCAAGGATGAACTCAAGGGCGTCGTGATGCGCATTCCGACCCGCGACGAGATCAATCCGATCGCCAACGAACAGGCCGTCGTCGAATTTTATTCCCGCTAAACCATAACCGCTTTCACTGTAGCGGCGCTCTGTGAGCGTCGGCTTGGGATGGATTCAACGGGCGGTCACAGACCGCCGCTACAGGATCGAAAGCAAAACAATTATACGGACCGCTTCCGGCTGCGGGAATGAACACCGGAATCGGTCAGATTAAAATTGTTGAAAGGAAACCATGCCAGTACGTCTAGGACGTTTTGAAATGCCCAAGCGGTTGACCAAGGAAGAGTCCACCGCGACGGAAACCTACGCCAAATTTATCGCTGAACCGTTTGAAACCGGTTACGGCCACACCATCGGCAACTCGCTCCGCCGCGTGCTGCTTTCCTCGCTGGAAGGCGCGGCCATCACCTCCATCAAGGTGGACGGCGCGATGCACGAGTTCGCCACCGTGGACGGTGTCGTGGAAGACGTCACCGAAATCGTTTTGAACCTGAAGAAGGTTCTGTTCAAGGCGCACACCCGCGATCCGCAGACCTTGTTGCTCTCCGTGAACAAGGAAGGGGAAGTCACCGCTGCCGACATTCAGACGAATCAGAATGTCGAGCTCGTGAACCCCAATCAGCACATCTGCACGCTCGACAAAAAGAAGAAGTTCGAGATGGAGCTGGAAGTGAAGATCGGTCGCGGTTTCATGCCGGGCGACGAAAACAAGAAGCCCAACCAGGCCATCGGCGTCATCGCCATCGACTCGCTGTTCTCGCCCGTGACGCGCGTTCGCTACGGTGTTGAAAGCGCCCGCGTCGGTCAGCGCACTGACTACGACCGCCTGATCATTGAGATTTGGACTGACGGCCGCATTACGCCGGACGACGCCCTCACGCAGGCATCGGCCATTCTCGCGCATCACCTCGACGTGTTTGTCGGCTACGACAAGAGCGCTGTGGAATTTGAAGAGGTCGTGGACAAGCAGGACGAAGAGAAGTCCAAGCTCAAGAAGCTGCTCAACATGAGCGTAAACGAGATCGAGCTCAGCGTCCGCGCGGCGAACTGCTTGAACAACGCCAACATCACCACCGTGGGTCAGCTGGCGATGAAGACCGAATCCGAAATGCTCAAGTACCGCAATTTCGGCAAAAAGTCATTGAACGAAATCAAAGACAAGCTCCAGGCGTTGGGATTGGGACTCGGCATGAGCTTCGAGACCGACCTGCTCGACGCGCCGAAGGAAGATTCCGGGCTTGTGACCCGATAACAGGAAGTTTATGCGACACCTTAAGCGAACAGCCAAGTTGGGCCGCACCGGCGAACACCGGAATGCGATGCTGGCCAACCTGGTTTGCAGTCTGATCAAACACAAGCGCGTCACGACGACTCTGGCGAAAGCCAAAGCCGCCCGCAGTGTCGCGGAGAAACTCGTCACGCTCGGCAAGAAGGGCACCGTTCACGCCCGCCGTCTCGCGGTGGCACGCCTGCATCAGGAAGATGCCGCCAAGATTCTCTTCACCGAGATCGCGCCCGCGCAGAAGAGCCGGAATGGCGGTTACACCCGCATCGTGAAGCTCCATCAGCGCCAGGGCGACGCCTCGCAGCTCGCAATCCTGGAATGGGTGGACATCGCGCCCACTGGCGACGCTCCGACCGAAACCAAGGCGGAAACCAAGCCGGAGACCAAGGAAGAAGGCAAGGCTGCCGAAGCCAAGGCTTAATTCGGTTCCGTCCGAAACATTTGCAAAGCCCGTCCACAAGGACGGGCTTTTTCGTCTTCGGGTTTCGTGATGGCGTTGTCGGGTGCGGTATGCCACACATTGAGAATGCACGGGGCGAGACGGAGCTCATGATGAAAAGCGAGAGAACGGTTGCGCGTGCTTCTAAGCCGCGTTTCTTCGGCTGCTGGCTGTGGGTTTGGTTCATGGCGCTCACATCGAGTGCAGTGTGTGGGGCGGAGGCAGTCATCCTGGTTCATGGGCTTGCACGGTC
>CAMLLE010000300.1 GCA_946480555.1 uncultured Verrucomicrobia subdivision 3 bacterium | reverse complement strand
CCGCTCGGATTCCAGATAATCGAGGAAGGATTTGCGCAGCACGGCGCGCAGGCCGTTGACGTTCCAGGAAATGAGTTTCACCGCGCGTGATCGTAGTGATGCGGGCAGCTTGTTTCAATGGCTCTGGGAGCAATTCTCTCCATGAACCTGATGTGGTTGGGGTCGTCGCAGCGCGCCGTCCCTGTCAGGTTCGCGGCTTCGATCCCGTCCTGGGTGGAGGTCGAAGCCGCCCACGAACCCAGAATGGGAACATTCAACAACGAACGTTCAACGCTCAACATTCAGGATGGGGGTGTGGCTTAGGCAACCCCGCGCTGAAAGCGCGGAAGAAACGTGACCCGGTAATTTTCGTTCCGTCTCGCGAATCTCACTTCGGAAAGCACTGCTGCTGTCATTCACCCCGGGTCACATCCCCATTTGGACTCGGTTCAGTCGAAGCCTACGGTGCAGCGTGAAAAGTTCCCACTCCACGTAAACGACGTTCTTTTAACAAACCAGTAAGCACTATGAAAAAATCATTCGTCCAATGCACGTTCGCCTGTCTGGCCGCCGCGGGTCTCGCCACCGCAGCTCATGCGGAATCGCCCGGGGGCTCAAGCGGTTCTTCTGATTCAAGTTCGAGCCAGTCTTCGTCCGGATCCGCCTCTGGCAGCTCCGGCTCGGATTCGAGCTTGTCGGGATCGTCATCGGGTTCACTGAGTGGCGATTCCAGCGCCAGCAGCGACCTCACCGCCACTGGCCGCAGTCATGGCAGCACTTCGCAGGCGATTCGCGGCAGCAAGCTCATGGGCTCGCAAGTGAAGGACACGTCCGGTCAAAGCATCGGCAGCATTGAAGACGTGATTCTGAATCCAACCTCCGGCCGGATCGAATTCGCGGTGATTTCGCTTTCAAGCAGCCGCGGCGGACCCACCTCGAGTTCCGGCATAAATTCGGGTTCGTCCAGCAGCGTCAAGGCGAACGACGGCTCCTCCGGAGCGCACACACAGAATCAAGGCACAGGCCAGGGCATGAACCAGGGAACCTCTTACGAGCAAGGCGGCACCGTTCCGCAGACATCGACAACCTACGGGTCATCGAGCTCAAGCGGCACCTCCCTGTCGTCTGGCAAACTGGTGCCCGTGCCGTGGTCTCTCCTGCAAGCTGGTACAAGCTCCAGCATGGGCAGCAGCGCCGGTGGCCCGACCAGCTCCGCAACGAGCCTGGGCGGCCAGCAGAGTTACACGTTGAGTGTGGACAGCAGCAAACTGCAGGCAGCGCCTTCGTTGAATCGAGGCAGTTGGTCCGAGATCGGACAATCCGGCTGGAGCCAGCGCGTGAATTCCTACTACGGCGTTTCGGCGGACACCTCATCCAGCGGTTCCACCGGCGGTTCGGATTTGCCCTCCGGTTCCAGCACCGGCAGTGACAGTCTGCGCGGCAGCGGATCGAATCGATAACCGTTCAGCGTTCTGTCTAAAACGCGGGAACAGTCCAGTTGCGAATGGGGCGGGCCAACGGCTCCGCCCCAACAGTTTTGATCGGCTGCGCGTCTTCACGTTCCTCCGAATCTCTCTGCCCGGAAACCATTTCATCTCATCGATGGTTCATGTCCGAGGACATTGGAACCTGCGGAGCGGTGCTCACAGAGCGCCGCTACAGCTCGCGTTTGAAACCGATTCTACCAGGATGGTGACCACTTTGGTTGCGCTCTGAGGCCCTGTGCCCTTGCGTTGCTTCATCGTGACGTTGCAGATCGGGCATGCTGTTCAAAACGGCTCAGTGATTGGAATTCACTGGAATCGTGAAGTCCTTCCAAGGCGAAGGGATTGAAGCCATTCTTCCTCGGAAAACGTCAATTGCGCGACGCTGCCACTCACCTTCAACACACTTCCATCGACCGTTTCGCGCTGGCATCGCTGATGCGACAGAGGGTTGCGTTGCTAAAAAATAAACCAATGGAATGCCTATGAGAAAGTCGCCAAGCCTGATTGCGGAAACCATTCGCACCGCGCAACACCCATTTCCGCACGCGGCGGATCGGCCGCTGAAAGAGCAGAAGCATCGTTATGAACGCCGGAAGGTGAAGGAGTACATCCGGCTCGTGGATTGGGGGGATGAAGCGTGATGACGCTCGCGCCGGCCGTGTCTGGTTGTGCATGGCCGGCGCGGTTTTTTTGCGCACCCACCGACTCGGTGAAGTTCCGGTGCGCTTCGGAAACTTGCCCGCTGAAGCCTCGCAGATCCGAACCTCGGAACTCCCTTCAAGGCAGCTTCGCCGAAACCGCCGCTGCGGGAAGTTGCGGTTCGGCCAGTTTCAAAGCCATGCGCCGGGCGTCGAGAGAGTTCAACTGGCGAATGGCGTTATCCGCAGTGCGATTTCGAATCGGCCCTGCCTGTTTGCGCAGTCCAAACCAACGGCGGGAAAAGTTCTGGTCGTTCAGGTAATCGTTCAGCGACGAACGGTATTCATCGACGATTCCCACCAATTCCGGCGCGACCTGCAGGCGGAGCAGTTCCAGTTCGCGCAACTTCCGCTGAAGCGCGCTCCGCTGACTGAGGCCGTCCCAATCGCGAATGATCGTCTGCAGCGAAACTTCGGAGCGGCGCGGCAGCTCACGCGGGTTTGATCGTACTTCCACCGGCGCCTGGATGATTTCGTTCAATCGATCCCAGCTGGCTTCCAACGGCAGCGCTTGCGTGAGGTCGCGGCCGGTGAATTGCACCAGCTGCAACGCCCACCATTTTTCGATGTCGAGCTGCGTTTTGAAATGCGGGGCAAACCCAGCCAGAAAAGCGAACTGCCAGTTCATGTGATGCGGCAAGTTCTCCAACGTTCCGCGGAGGCAGGTTTTGCCCTGGTTCAACTCCAGCAGCCGGTGAACCAGCAACTGCGCGCTGCTGCGGAAGGCGTCGATTTGTCCGTCCGCCAGTTGGTCCGCCGCGGGCCAGCTGAGCTCCTCAAACGTGAGCGGTGCGCGGCTTTGCAGGACCCTGTGGGCGTGCGCGAGTGGATTCTGGCGACGTTGATCTGAGATGACGCGGCTCAGGAGCATGCCTTCAGCCTTGGCTGTGGGCGGCGGGATGAGCTTCGCGAGATTCTCCGTCGCGAGCAAATCCTGCGTGATGCCTTCTGCGAGCCACAACGGGAGTTCCGCAGTTCGTCCGGTTGCCTGGCGATTCGCAAATTCCAGCAGGCACGCGTGAATTACAGTGTTGGCAAATCCTGCCGTGGAAATCGAATCGGGAATATCGACGCGATACGCCCAGCCCGTCAGGGCGCGAGTGACATTAATGGTGGGTTGTTCGCTGGGAACTCGCGCCGGCCGGACGCGCAGGTGGATGCGGCCCACTGGATCGCCTTCTATTTCAAGCTGCCGCCATAATGTGTTCTTGATTCGCTCGGCCGAAATCGCCAGCACCGCGGGATCGGTTGGAATGGAATTCTGATCGCCGCGATAAAAGCGCGAGGTGAATCCCGAGGCGGTCGGATACGCGATGAACAAACCGCTGACGCTCCGGACCGGCTGCGCAACCGGTCGCAGTTGCGCCGAGGCCCCCATCACCGTGAGCGCCAGGAAAACAGCCAGGAATTCTGCCGTCGAAGGTCTCCGCCAATTCAAATCGCGTGTTCCTGTCATACCGGAGAACAATCAGCCTTCGACATTCAACTCTGAACTTCGGTTGAAGGTTGAGAGTTGAATGTTCATTGTTGAGTGTTCAAACCGCCGCGTCAGTCCGCCTTGGCCTTCGTCGATTTGACCTTCGCTTCCGTCTTGGCCACGGGTTTCGATTCAGCGGGCTTGGCGCTGGATTCGCCCGCGGGCTTGGTTGTGGCGGCCTCTTTCTTGGCTGCCTCCTTGTAGCCTTCGCTGCGATAATCCGTGATGTAGAATCCGCTGCCTTTGAAAATGAGGCCGGCCCCTGCGCTGATCTTTTTACTGACCTTGCCCTTGCCCCATTTTTTCTGGGCGCACAAATCCTCGGGACAAACCGCGAGCGGCTTGGCCGCCATGCTTTGAAATTTCTCGAACTCATGCCCGCACTTCGAGCAAACGTATTCGTATGTTGGCATAGTCGCAGATGTAATAGACACGCCGCCCCGCGGGGTCAAGCACGTGGAACGGAACGCGAACGGCCGATCCGAGCGTGTCATCACCGCGATCTTTTCAGATGACTACGGCAACGCACCTCACGCGAAGGCCGCGAAGGTCGCGAAGTGTCAGCCGGAATGGGTTGGTCGAGCGGTTTGTCCGTCGAGTTGGATTTCGCGTTGCACTGGCGAAGGATGTCCCCAAAGTCAAACGCGCGGAGGATGGCTCCGCGCGTCGTCTGATCAAATGTTCGAGCCGTCTAGTCTTTGTCGTCGTTCTGGTTCATCTGTCCACTCTGTCCGGCTGGGATTCGATGATCCGCATCGTTCAGATTATTGGTTCGGCCCGTGGCGCTCAGCCCGGTACCCATGGTGGGCTTCAAGGTGATGTTGTTAACAACTTGGGAGACGCCCTGAACCTGACGCGCGATGTCTCCTGCGCGGCGCTTTTGCTCTTCCGTGGTGACGAATCCGCTCAACTGAACCACCCCGGCGAACGTCTTCACATCGACGTCACCAAATTTGTAGATCGGTTCTCCATCGAGTTCCTTCTGGACTTCTCTGGTGATCATCTTGTCATCGAGCGTGCGGCCAGCCGTGCGATCTGAATGACGATTCGATTCGCAACCGGTCAGCGTGGCGATAGCCATGAGCGCGCCCATTCCACCAATCAATCCTAGCTTTTTAAGATTTCGCATAGTGCATTCCTTTCGTGAACACACTTCATCTGAGGGGGGCTTGGTTCCATGGGGTTTTGTACCCGACGCACTGACTTCGAATCGTTCTCGTTCTCGTCCTCCTCCTCGTCCTCGTCCTAACCCATCGCGTTTGAAGCGAGGACGACGACGAGAACGAGAACGAGACGAACGCGCGGAGAAGTATTTTCCAACGACGCAGAACCGCTGCTGTCAACGATCCTAAGCCTGCCCGCCGAAGACGTTTTCCAGGATCACTTCCTTGGTTTTCCAGATCAACGCCATCGTCATGGAGAGCG
>CAMLLE010000299.1 GCA_946480555.1 uncultured Verrucomicrobia subdivision 3 bacterium | reverse complement strand
CCGAGAACACGCGGATGATGGCGGAGATGGCGGCTGCGATGGGGGAACCGGCGCTCGCGGCACAATGGGCCGCCCTCGTCCCCAACATTCGCGCGGCCTTCGTATCCGCTTACCGCAACGCCGACGGCTCCATCTACACCGGCACGCAAACCGCCTACGCGCTGGCGCTGGGGATGGACATGATCGTCGATCCGGCGCAACGCTCGCAGACTGCGGGCAAATTCATCGCGAAGCTTGCGGCCGACAATTACCACCTGCGAACCGGATTCCTCGGCACGCCGTGGTTGCTGCCGGCGCTTTCGAAAATTGGCCGGCCCGATCTCGCGATGCGACTGCTGCTGAACGAGGATTTTCCTTCGTGGGGATTCCCGATCACAATCGGCGCCACGACGATGTGGGAACGCTGGAACTCGATTCAAGCCAACGGCGAATTTGGCCCGGTGGACATGAACTCGTTCAATCATTACGCATACGGCGCGGTGGGCGACTGGATGTTTGAATACATCGGCGGATTGAAAGCGCTTGAGCCGGGATACCGGAAGATTCAGATCGCGCCATTGATCGGCCGCGGTGGATTGACTTCGGCCCGATCTACGATCCGCACTCCGCTCGGCGTGCTCAGCTGCAATTGGTCGCTCACCAACAACACTGCCCGGATGACAGTGCAGATCCCGCCGGGCGCTTCTGCACGCGTGGCGTTGCCGACGTTGACCACGAATCTCAATGGCCTCGTCATTCTCGAGAGCGGCACCGTCGTCTTCTCAAACGGAGTTCCAATCGCAGGCGCGTCGGGCGTGACGTTTGCAACGAACGAACTTGCCGCGGGCCAGACGTCGTTGATCTGGGAAATCGCTTCGGGCGAATACCAGTTCACCTGGAAGATTTCGCCCGCGCCTGGCGGCCTCTCAGCGACAGGGCTGAACCGGACGGTGAACCTGACGTGGAACAGCGTGCCTGGAGCCACCGGGTACAACGTCCGGCGCTCATTAAATTCAGGCGGGCCGCATGCATTGATCGCCAGCGGAGTGACGGACACGAATTACACCGATTACGCCGTCACGAACGGCATCGCCTATTACTACGTCGTATCCGCGCTGGCGGCGCCGGAGAGTTTGCACTCGTCTGAAGCGAGCGCCACGCCGCGCTTCGTTGAAAATTTCGGTTTCGAGACGCCGGCAATCGGCGGTTATCAATACAATCCGCCGGACGCTTCCTGGACCTTCACGCCGCAATCCGGCAACAACGGATCTGGCATCACTCCAAACGGCACGTTGTTCAACAGCAGCAATCCCAACGCGCCGGAGGGAGCGCAGGTGGCATTCCTCCAGAGCATTTCCACAATCTCGCAAGTGGTTTCCGGATTTGTGCCAGGCGCGCGTTACGCCGTCACCTTCTCGGCAACGCAACGTGCAGGACAGTTCCAAGGGCCGGGGCAGACCTGGGATTTAAAGTTGGACGGCGTGACCGTCGCCAGCTACAGCCCGCCTGCGACAGGGACGGATTATGAAGATCACACAGCCGAGTTCATCGCGTCGGCCCCGGACCACACGCTGGCCTTCGTCGGAACGAATCTCCGCGGAGGCGACAACACGGTGTTCCTGGATAACGTCCGCGTGACGCCCAAGCCATGCGCCATGCCGCCGCAGCTTGCGGTGGAGTTCGACGATGGAAAAATCGCAGTGGAGTGGCCGGCCGCGAACTTTGGCTGGCGGCTGCAAGTCCAGACCAATTCCCTGAATCCGACCAATTGGATCACCATCCCCGGGGCCGATCTCGCAAACCATTTCATTACGCCCATTTCGATGACCGAGCCGGGCGTCTTCTTCCGGCTGGCAGCTCCGTGATGCTCAGCCAGAGGCTTGCATGGGATTCGTCTCGCGTCCGGTCGCCCGGACAATCAGCTGTCGATATGCTTCGTCGCTGACCTGCCGGGGAATCGCGTGGAAGATGTTTTCGAAGCCAGGGAAGTTCCAAAGGTTTGGAAAATCCCGGCATTGCTGCGGCTTCACGGACTGAACCGCGCAATCCCCGCCTTCGAGGAAAATGCATTCGCCATTGGGCTTGTTCCGGAGCGAAAGCCCGCGCCGATCCTGGCGCAACTCGAGGAATTGCTGGACGAACTCAAATTCGGACAATCCTTTGAACGCGGCCATCCGCGCGATCTCGTCGTCCGAGACTCGCACCTGCCCCGGCCAGCGACAGCAAGCCGTGCAACGTTGGCATTCATAAAAAATCGGCACGCCCGACAGTATCCGGAGTTCACCGCAGTTCGCCACCTTGATTTGAAAAGCCTCATGCGATCAGAGGCGATTTCATGTTCAGCGATCGCCGCGAGCACCGAACCCTGGAAGTGAAATTGAAATGGGGATAACGGGTCTCGCTTGGAGGCGGTTTCGAGATTCCATTGAGATGTAGCGGCGCGCTCTGAGCGCCGCTTTTCGCGGATTCTTGAGTGTCGGCGGTCGCTGACCGCCGCTACAGCGAATTCTGAAACTGCTTCCAGCCATTCCATTGCGCTTCCCGATCCCCCCGGCGACACGCACGAAGGCGCTGCCCGCTGTGTCTGGCAATCGCGAGCAAAATCCCTTTTTCGAGTTGAACAAACTTCACGAACTCAGTGTCATTAGCGGGTGCCAATCTTGAAACGACATGACAGCGAGCGGCGGGCTCGAAACATATGACTGCGGAAATCGATCCCACCAAGCGCGTGTGGCGGCATTCCCGTTACGGGCTGGCCACCTTTTTCTTTCTGACGCTGGTTTTTGCGCTGACGGTGCTGCGCGGAATTCTCTACGCGGAATTCGGGCGCGCCAGTGCACTGCCTCTGGGCAGCATCACGAAAGCCTTCTTCATCGGCCTCCATCAGGACATCGTGATGGCGCTGCTCACCACACTTCCCCTGCTCTTCTGGTTCTGGGTCGTGAAGGAGCGCGCATTTCCGAAGCGATGGCACCGGACCCTGCTCAGCATCGGGCTGTTCCTGTTCTGGTCGGTGCAGATATTCATTCTGTTCACGGAGTATTTTTTCTTCGAGGAATTCCATTCCCGCTTCAATACCGTTGCCGTCGATTACCTGATCTACCCCGATGAAGTCGTCGGGAACATCCGCGATTCCTATCCGCTCTACACGATCATTGCGGTTTGCTTCGGCCTGGGAATCGCGTGGACAGTCGGGGCGCTGATCTGGTTCAAGCCGATGTGGCAGGATTCGATTCCATCACGCTCTCGTTTCCTGCGGCTCGCCGGCGCGACGGGCGTTTTCGCGATTCTGCTGTTCACCATCGAACTTCGCGGCACGCAGTTCAGCCAGGATCGCACGCTCAATGAAGTGGCGAACAACGGTTCACTTTCGTTCATCAATGCCGCCTGGACCCGCAACCTGGATTACTCCGCGCATTATCGAACGCTGCCGCGCGAAGAGGCTTACGCGCGCACGCGCAAACTGCTCGCGGCGGACAATGCGGAATTCGTCGGTGGCGAAGACAGCATCCGCCGGAAAATTGCGGGCGACCCCGACAAACCGAAATTGAACGTGATCATCCTGCTCGAAGAGGCGCTGGGGTCAGAATTTTTCGGCTGCCTCGGCCGTTCGAACACGCTGACGCCACACATGGACAAGTTGATGACCGAGGAATCACTCCTGTTTTCGAACATCTACGCGTGCGGCAATCGCACGGTGCGCGGGTTTGAAGGTGTGTTCTCGTCGTTCCCGCCGCTGCCCGGAGATTCGATTGTGAAGCGGGATCGATCCGAGAACGTGGAATCGATCGCGCGCGTGCTCAAGCGCGACGGCTACAATACGATGTTCCTTTATGGCGGCCGCGGAATCTTTGACGGCATGCGCGCCTATGCGGTGAACAACGGCTGGGACCGGTTCATCGAGCAGAAGGATTTCAAGGATCCAGTGTTCACGACGATCTGGGGCGTTTCCGATGAAGATCTTTACAACCGCTCGATCGAGGAATTTCGAAAATTGCATGAAGCGGGCCAGCCGTTCCTAGGCACAGTGCTGACGGTGTCGAATCACAAGCCTTACACCTATCCGCGCGGGCGGATTCCGGATGATCCCGACAAACCCAAACGCACACGGCAGAAGGTGGTCAAATACACCGATTGGTGCCTCGGCCAGTTCTTTGAGAAGGCAAAGAAGGAAGCGTTCTGGACGAACACCATCGTCGTCATGGTTGCGGACCATGGAGCGCGCGTTTACGGAGCGGAGGAAGTGCCGATCTTTTCATACGAAATCCCATTCGCGATCTTCGGTCCGTCCGTGGTGAAAGAACCGCAACGCATTCACACGCTCGGCAATTCGCTCGACGTGGCGCCGACAATTCTCGGCCTGATCGGACGGCCCTATGAAACCATGTTTTTCGGTCGCGATTTGTTGAATCAACCGCCGGAAGACGGGCGCGCGTTGCTGAATCACAATCGCAGCATCGCCATCTACGCGGATGCGCGCATGGCCATCCTCAGCCTGCAAAAGTCGGCCCGCTATTACGAAGGCGATCCGAAGCTGGTGGAATTGAAGCCGGTGGACGGCAAGACGCCGGAATTTCAAGAACTCGAAAAGGATGGCGTGGCGCTCTACCAGGTGGCCGACGAACTCTATATGAATCGCCAGTATCGGATCGACGGCATGCCCTTGCCCGCCCAAACGCGGGCCCCTGCCCTGGCGCAGGACGCTCCGCAATAGCGCGTGATTGAAGCGTTGATCCAACGTCGGCTGCAACGCGAGTTTTACAATCGCGAAACGATCCAGGTTGCCCGCGAGCTGCTGGGCAAATGGCTGGTGCACGTCGTCAACGGCACAGAGCGGATCGGACGAATCGTTGAAGTGGAGGCTTATCTGGGCGAACACGACCTCGCAGCGCATTCTTCAAAAGGCCTGACACCGCGCACCAAGACCATGTTTGGCCCGCCGGGACACGCTTACGTTTATTTCATCTACGGCATGTATCACTGCATGAACGTGGTGACCGAACCGGAAGGGCACGCTTCCGCCGTGTTGTTGCGCGCGCTGGAACCGATCGCGAATCTCGAAGGCCGCACGCAAGGAGATCGGAAGAGCACACGTCT
>CAMLLE010000298.1 GCA_946480555.1 uncultured Verrucomicrobia subdivision 3 bacterium | reverse complement strand
CGGCATTTCTGCGCTTTCAACAGGTGGGGCAAAGCTGCCGCGTTGCCCCATATTCCGCACTGAATGGTGCGTTCCGTTGCAGAGCCAGCACAGCGGCTGGGCGGCCGCCATTCCAGTTTGAGGTCGAAATTCACCCAATCTCATTTGCATCGCTCGGGCTCAGTGTTCATTGGGAATCCATCAAGGCCTGTCGGACGCGCTGAGAAAGAGTTGAACGAACTGGAACGTGTCCCACGGAAATTCAAACACCCACGTCTCACCTTCAATTTCCGTCGCGGCAAATGGAAACTCGGATGGCGCCGCGCCGCCAAACATGACGGACTGCGTCTTGCCGGATTTCAGCTCGATCGTGATGCGATAATCCGCTTCCTTGAATCCATAGGGCTCCAGGTTTTCGCTGCCGCGCTGGGTCCAGAATCGCGCCGAGAGATCGCCCAGCCGCAACACACCTTCCTCCAGTTGCGCGGAAATGATCTGGTCCACGATGCCCTGCGATCCGGGTGCAGGCGCCCAGCTGTTTTCGCCCTTGCGGATCACATGGCGCGTCTTTCCTTTCTGCTCAATTTTCACGGACGCCACTTCTGACGGCTTGAAGCTCCAGATTCTTCGATCGCGCATCTGCCAGCTGGCGACCGGCAATTGATCGAGCATCTCCGGTGGCACGGAATAGACGAAGCTTTCACCCGGCACGCGTGCGAACACCTTGTCCTGATTGGTGCCAAATTCCAACTGCGCCAGGACGATGTTCGTTTCAATTCCCGCCGGCGGGTTTGCCTTGAAGGTGTATTGCCGGAAGGGCTGGGACAGACCGTACCGCGGCAAGTCCGCGGCGGGCACAATGTCCTTCTCAATTTGCGCCGAAGTCACCTGCAGATTCGTCACGTTTTGGAACAGTTGCGCCATCAGGTTTGAATCCGCGAGATAACCCTGGGGCTGGACGCGCCAGGAGTTGCCGTCCGATCGTTCCAGCATGAAACGTTCGTCCGCCTGGATTTCAATCGAAACTGGCAGCTGCGACAGCACGATCAGATGCGGATCGAAGAAATCGCGGAACGCGTGGGAATGCGACGAGGTCCACGGCTCGAAATGGCTTTTGGGAACTGTGAGGATGGCGTTGTGCCCGACGCGTCGCGCGTAAACCAGGTTTGTGTTGTTCGCCGGGCTTTTGCCAATGTCGAAATGCAACGCAGCGTTCGTCCCATGCATCAACGCGAGGCTGAGTTCCGGTGGCATCAGGCCCATCGATTCCAGATCGGCGGAAGGATCGTCGGTGACAAACTGCTGCGCGCGGGCTTGCACCAGTTGCATGATCGACGCACTGACCTTGGCGCCGTCTGCGCGAACGTTGTTGGGGGAAAGCATACGCCAGGTCTGGTTCGTCGCGTTCAGTTGAAGTTCCAGTTGCTTTCCAGCATTGGTCACCACGATACGGTTGAACTTCAGGTTCACCCAATCCGCCAGCGCGGTTTCGCGCCACAAACTCGGCGATTCCGGAATCAGCCGCAGCACATCGGCGCTGACAACGAACACGCCATCGATGCCAACGACCTGCAGATAAACGCGATCGCCCGGCGGCGTGCGATTGCCGATCAGGACAAGGTGCCGCTTCTGGTTCAGCATGAGCGAACATTGCGGCGAGTTAAAACCGAACTGCGTGTCGGCTTCGGGGATGTTCTTCAGTTCCTGGCTGGAGAGATAGGGGCTGGCGGTGAGATGCTGCAGGGCGTTGAGAAATGCAGCGATCTGCGGTGAATTTGCCGGGTAGGGAATCGGCTCCAGCATCTGCCAGACGCCATTGGTGCGTTCAACGAGAATTGCGCGCTGGCCCTTGGGTTGGACCTGGATGCTGCGAATCTCGGCTGGATTGAATGCCGGTAAAACATGGGGCGGGCCGGCTGGATCCTTCTTCAGGTGACGTTCAAAAAAGAAGATGAAGGAGAACAGGCAAACTGCCGAGGCCAGCCAGAGCCAGGTGGAGCGCGAGTTCATGAGGCGGGGAGGAGAAAAGCGGAAAGCGGGAAACCCGCCTGCGTCAGACGTCGGCGCGGCGTGTCGGGAAAGCGGGAACGAGCAGGGGAATTAGTGGGGCAGGCTTCCAGCCTGCCTGAATCTGGCAGGATGGAAGCCTGGCCCACTATTTCGGTGGCTTCCACCTGACTCGTGCCCCGCGAGCGAAGATTCGCGGCCATCCGCACCCAGCTCCCAAGGAGCGACAGCCAGTAGCCACGGGTGAAGCGAAGCGGAACCCGTGGTCCACGACGGCACACGGTCGAGCCCCGGAGGGGTGACAGATGCAGGACGGCCCCGTTATCGGTGTGCAAGAGTACAGAGTGAAACCGGATCAAGCCACAGAACACACGGACGGCACGGAAACGAAGCACGGAGTTTCTGTGTTCCTTTTCGTGCGATTCGTGTGTTCCGTGGTTGAGAAATCCTGGCTTCAACGCAGAGGTGCAGAGGACGCGGAGGTTCGCGGAGCATAATCCGGAGAACGGGAAAATCCCCGTGAACTCGCCCGCCCCACTTTCTGTCTCTTTCCGATTGCGGCGTGGTGCGTGGCGGAACCGGAAAGATCCACCGGCGGCGCAGTGCGATCGGTTTCCGCTGTCCGGTTTCTCGCTTTCCGCTTTCGCCGTTTTCATTTTCTTCGCGTCAGCCAGATCACGCCGCCGAACAACAGAATTCCGCCGGGAATTCCCGCCAGCAAAATCCATTGCAGCGTGTGCATGCGTCCCTTGGTGATGACGAGCTGGAATTCGGTCACCGGTTTCGGACCAACGCCCTCCAGAACGAAATCGCGATCGCCCAGCCAGCTCAGTGCACCGTGGAGAAAATCGCGATTGCCCAGCATTCCGATCTGCCCGTTGGCCAGGAGAAAGGAATCTCCTATCACCAGCATGCGCGTCACCCCGCGCGGTTTCACCACGCCGGTCTTGGTTTCGTCCACAGCCACGGCCACCGGCCAGCGCCCGGCTTTCTTCGCCTTGTCGCTGTAGAGATACGCGCGGTTGCCGGTGAACGCGATTTCCTCCGCGGGCAAATCCTCCATGCCTTCGGCGCGGTTCTTTGCGATGGGTCGCGGCACCACCATGTAAAGACCGCCCGTGCCGAGAACCGGGTTCATGATGGGGCTCATGCTGGAATTCTGTGTGAAGGCGTTCACGCGCATGTCCTTTTCACCGACGATTGCGTCGGGATCAACAACCAGGTTTAATCCGGCCAGCACGCCGTATTTCGTCAGCGTCGTTTCCAATCCCGTGCCGTTGGCCGCCGAACGCGCATCAAACAACGCAAACAGCCGTCCGCCGTCCGAGAGGTATTTGCCAACCTTCGCCACTTCCACTTCCAGCAGCGGATTCGCCGGGCCAGCGATGATCAACAAATTGCAATCCGCGGGAACGTCGTTCGTGCCGAGCAGCGAGAGCGGATGCACTTCAATGTAGTTTTGCATCAGCACGCCGGCGAACGCGCTGTAGCCGCCTTCGGAATTGTCGTCGAGCGCCGGTTCGCCGTGGCCTTGGAGGTAATAAGCCTTCAATGGCTGCGCGTTCAACACGGCGAAAAGCGCGCCGGTAAACATCATTTCGCCGTTAAACGCCACGGGCTTTCGCCGGAACCGGTTTTCGCCGTCTGCCGGCAGTTGCTCGATCATGACCTGTGTGAGCGTTTTCGCATCGATCACCTTCGAGCGGCCGTTGTGTTCGAAGATGACGAAGTTCTTGTTTGTCGTTGCGCCGAGATTGAACTTGTCGCGCACTTCCAAAGCCGCGCCCGGATCGCGCAGGTAATCGATGGTCCGAATCTCAATTCGGCGGTTGTTCGCCTGGTATTCCTTCAGCAGTTGGGCGACGTCGTTGAAGGAATCTTCGTCGCGATCGAAATAGACCGTGACGTTCACTGTGTTTGTAATCGTTTTCAGCAGGCTGAGGGTGCGGGACGAAAGCTCGACGCTTGTCTGGCTGCTCAGGTAAACCCGCTTGAAATGGCGGCTGCTGAGGTAATTCAGCATCACCACCAGCGCGAGCACCACGAGCACGGCGAGTGTGACGTTGAAGCCAATGTTGAATCGCTGGCGCGGGGAAAAGCTCGGTTTGGAATGATCGTTCGCCATGTTATTTCCAGCGCCGGCTTTCAATCGCGCGCAAGGTCAGGAACAGAAAGAGGAAACTGACGGAGACGCACAGCACCACGGGCCGGGTGTCGATGACGCCGCGGACGAAGTTGTGCATCTGGTCAGGCAGCGCGACGAACGCCAGCACCTTCGATTTCCAATCGGTTTCGGGAAAGCTGTTGGCCAGAAAACTCAGCATGAACACGCCGACGCTGAATACGAGGCTGATCATTGCTGCAGTCACCTGGCTGCGCGTGAGCGCCGACGCCAGGCAGCCGAGCGAAAGGAACATGGCGCCGAAAACCAGGATGCCGATGAACGTGCTGCCAATCGCGCCGAAATCCAGCGGACCCGCGCCGCTGGCAAAGCGTTGCACGAGCAGAATGCAGCCGAGCAGCGGCAGCCACATCACCATGTAGAAGAGCAGGGCCGCGGTGAACTTGGCGGCGACCACCTGGAAATCCGTGACCGGTGTCGTCATCAGCGTTTCGAACGTCCCGGAAAATTTCTCGAGCGCGAAAAGGCGCATCGTGATCACCGGCACCGCCAGAATCAAAATGAGCCAGAAGAACTGTGTCATGTAGAACAGCTCAGTCACCGGCACCGTCGTCGGCTCGGTGCCGAGATTGATTAGCAGCACGACAAAGCTGAGCCCGGTCAGGAACGCTGCCGCCGCAATGATGACGTAGCCGGTCAGCGAGAAAAAGAACCCGCCCAGTTCGCGCCGGACCAATGTGAGGAAGGGCTGCATCAGGATACGCCTCCCGCTGGTTGGCGAACATTCAACAATGAACAGTCAACGTTGAACGTTGAAGGGAGGTCCAAGTCCCGAATTCCGGCTGTTGTTTCAATCTTGAGCAGTCGAACGAATTGCGCGCTGTTTCCCCTCACCCTGGCCCTCTCCCCGGGGGAGAGGGAATGCGCTTTGGCGCTGCAGATGGAACCACGCGCGGGGATCCGTCCCAGCGCAAAAC
>CAMLLE010000297.1 GCA_946480555.1 uncultured Verrucomicrobia subdivision 3 bacterium | reverse complement strand
GGCCTTCAAGAACTGGCTCCGCTCGCTGACCCTGCTGCGCGCCTCCGGCGACAACAGCGTGGTTTCCCCGTCGCGGATGGCGTGGCACGGGGACCGGACGTTCATGGTAAACGGCCAGGCCGGCCGCCGTGCGATCGCGATTCTGGACGGCGTGACAAACGTGGTGAATACGACAAACGGTCTGGCTGACGGCACCGCCACCTATCGCGATGTGGCCGCAACAACCGGCTCGGCATTCATCTCCGCACAAGTTCTTTCGCCTTCTTTCACGTGGGACGCGAAGATTTTTCAAACATCGGATCGCGGCACAAACTGGGTCGAACTTCAATCGCCTGCGGTGAACGGCACTGCGGATCCGGCCGCCTTGTGTGTGATTTCCAACACCCTCTTTCTCGGCATGGGTTCCCCTTCCGGACTGTATCGCGTCAGCCTGGTCAATGGCGTTCCGTTCTTTGCGCCCACGATCAGTGGCATTGGGGGAACAATCGGCGTGCATCCTGGAACGAACCTGACCTTCAGCGCGACGGTGACTGGCCCTGGATCCATTGCCATGCAATGGCGCAAGGACGGAATCGACCTTCCAGGCGAAACCAGCGCGACGTTGACGCTGGCGAACATCCAGACCAACAACGCTGGCGTTTATACGCTTGTAGCGACCAACGAGGGCGGCGCCACCGTCAGCAGCGCGGTGACGGTGATCGTTGCGCCGCGTTCTCCGGGAGCGCCCAATCTCGATTTCAACCCCGGCTATTTCGCGGACGATAGCTTTGGCATTCCCTTCCAGGGAACTCCGTTTGCAGTCGCCGCTTTGACCAACGGGCAAATTCTTGTCGCCGGCAATTTCACCCGCGTGAATGCAGAATTGAACACCGACGGCTTCACCTACACCAACGGCCTCAAGCGTCCCGGCATTGCACGATTCAATCCGGACGGCTCGGTCGATCCCACATTCGGAACCACCAATGGCATCGCCGCCGGCGGGACTGTCAGCGCCATCCATGTTCAGCCCGATGGAAAAATTCTCGTGGCCGGCCAGTTCACGACCTGGGCCGGCGTGCCGCAAACGAACATCACCCGCCTCAACGCCGACGGCTCGCTCGATGGAACGTTCGTGGCAAATGCTTTCAACAACGGCGCGAACCTTTGGGCCATCGCCGTGCAATCGGACGGAAAAATCCTGATCGGCGGCAGCTTTTCCACCATCAACGGCCAGTCGCGGAACGGCACAGCCCGGCTCGCCAGCAACGGCGCTCTCGACCTGTCATGGCCGGTCGGAACAGGAATCGGCGGAAGCGTCAACGACGTGCTGGTTTTGCCCGATGATCGAAGCGTATTCGGCGGTTCATTTTTCTCGGTCAACGGTGACAACTCACGCCGCTACCTTGCTCTTCTCGATACCACGGGCGCGGCGGTTACATCCTTCAACCACGGACTGAACAGCACCATTTCTGACGTCGAACTTCAAGCCGGCGGTCTGATCTGGGTGGCGGGCGGGTTCTCCACCTACAGCAACGCCCCGGTTAAATCCATCGTACGGTTGGACACCAACGGCAACCTGATCGGCACCGCCAGCACCAATCTCAGCAACCCTTCCGACCTCGTCTCCCAAGAAGATGGCAAGTTGATTACGGCGTTCTATCGCAGCGCCACTTTTGACTACAGCGTGCTTCGTCTCAACTCCGATGCCACCGTTGACACCTCCTTCAATGGCGGACGCTTCGATATTGCACCACAGGATATGACGATGTCGCCCGCAGGTGATCTTTACGCCGTCGGGACATTCTCAAGCTACTACGGCTTGCCAGCGCGAAAGTTCGTCAGAATCTACGCCACATCCAACAACGTCCCGGCTGACGCGCCGCAGTTCGTGGCTGAACCGGCCGATGCGTCCGCGCTTTTCGGGCAGGACGTGACGTTGACCGCTTCGGTCGTCGGCAAAACGCCGATGAGTTTCTGGTGGTTGAAAGACGGAATGCTGTTGAACGGCGCCAACGCCGTTTCGCTCACGCTCACAAACCTCGCGGCAGAACACCTCGGTGGCTACCAGATCATCGCAAGCAACAGCCTGGGCAGCATCACCAGCCGCATCGCCACCGTCTCGGTCGCATCACCGCCTTCGTTCGTGCAACAGCCACCCGCAGTCACCGGCAGCACCAATGGCGGCACGGTATCGATTCCGGTGGAAGTCGCCGGAACCGCACCGTTCGCCTTCCAATGGTATCGTTACGGCAGTCTGCAATTTGGAATCACGAACAATCCGCTCGTGCTCTCGAACCTGAACAACTCGCTCACCGGCGACTGGCATGTCGTGGTTTCAAACTCGTTCGGCCGCGCCACCAGTTCCATTGTGAGCGTCCAGATCGGCACCAAGCCCGCCATTACCAGCCAGCCGTCCAACCAAACATTGAATGGCGAAGGCAATGTGACGCTCCAGGTGATCGCGAACGTCTCGAGCACCACGCCCCTCACGTATCTCTGGTACCGGAACAACAGTCTTGTTTACGCGCATATGACGAACATCTACGTGAACCAGTTGGTGATCTCGAACGCCGTCCCGGCAAACAGCGGCTCGTATTACGTCGTCATCACCAACTTCGCGGGATCGGTGACCAGCGCCACGCGCACCGTCACGATCCGCAATCCATTCCTGTCGCAGCCGCCCACGAGCATCACCGCGCTGCAGGGCACAACAACCAACTTCAGCGCGACGGCGATCGGCACTGCTCCGATCGAATACTTCTGGTTCCGCCGCAGCTTTGGATTCCCGTCCGTGACAAACCTGGCCGGCACGGGCCAGACGCTGAGCTTCAATCCTCTCACGCGGGCAGATGGCCAATACAATTACTTCGTCGTCGCCAGCAATGTTTGGGGAATGACCACGTCATCCCTGAGCTCAATCTCCGTCGAGTTCCCGATCGCGATCACGAACATCAGCTCGACGAACATCGTCACAGAACTCAATGATAACGTTTCATTCTGGGTTCTCTATGAGGCGCAGCCATTCCCCGACATCCGCTGGTATAAAGACGGCGTTTTGCAGCCGCAATTGTTCAGCAGTTCGGTCTTCTTCAATTCAGTTCAGGCGAGCAACGCCGGCACATATCATCTCGTGCTCAGCAATTACATCAATGCCGTCACCAGCGCGCCGATCGTGCTGACCGTAAAGCCCCCGCGTGCACCCGAAATCACCAATCAACCTCCGGCCGTCAAAGTGGCCAGCACGGCTGGTGCATTGAGCCTGACCATCGGCGTCGATGGCACGCCCACCATGTACTCGCGCTGGTTCCGCGGCGCGGGAATCCCGGTGACCGGCTGGCAAATCAGCCCAGGACTGTACCTCAATTCGCTCACCACGAATGACTCGGGCAACTACTATGTCATCGTCACGAATGCCTACGGGGCCGCCACCAGCACGGTTTCGGCGGTGACGATCATTCAGCCACAGCAACCGGTCTTCGGAAACAAGCAGTTTGTGAAGATCGCGGATACGCTGACGAAAGCGCCCGGGTTGAACCCGCATAACTTCAGCAGCTTCCGGGATGCGTTCATCCGCGGCGGGCAGGTCTGGTTCGGAGCCAATGCCGGCACAGGCTTTGGATTCGCCGCGGGCGTATTTCACTGGAACGGCGGCACCCTCACAAATCTGGTGACCACCAACACGCTGGTTCCTGGCACTTCATCGCGATTCACGGAATTCTACGGCTCCACCTTCCTTTCGGCAGGCAAGGTGGTCTTCGGCGGCTACGGTTCCGGCAACGAGCACGGCATTTATGCGTGGACGAATAACGGCGTGATCAAGATTCACGACAAATCCACGGTCATCCCGGGACGCGCGGAAACCTTCGAGCGCTTTGGCTGGCCCAACGTCGTCGGCGACCAGTTCGCGTTCCTCGGCTTCAGCATTCAGGACACAAACATCGGCTGGCAATATCGCGGCGTCTTCGTCTCGTCGAACGGCGTCCTCACAAAACTCGCGGACACAAACAACACACTGCCCGGGTTGGGCGGGCATTTCCGCGGCTCCAGCAGCCAGGTCGGTTTCGACGGCAACAAGGTGGCGTGGTGGGCGTGGAACGAAGATACGAACGGCGGAATCTTCACCGTCACCCGCGCGCTGACGCTGACCAACGTGGCCGATGAATTCACGATCAACCCGGCGAACGGAGTGAACTTCGATGGCTTCATCAGCCCACCCAACGTTCAAACCGGCCGCGTCTATTTCGTCGGACACGACACCGGCTTCAACACGTCCATGTTCTACCGCGACGGAAACGGCCCGATCCAGACCGTTGCCAAACCGGGCGACGCCATTCCCGGCCGCGGGATGCCCTTCGATTCCGTGGGTTATCCATTCCAGATCGGCAGCTCCGCCGGGTTGTTCTTCGACGGCCAGGATGGTTCTGGTTACACCGGCATCTTCTACTGGAATGGCTCAAGCATCGTGAAAGTGATCGACTCGCTCGATTCGCTGGACGGCATGGCCATCAGCTATGTGTTCGTGGGCGATGCGGAAGGTGACAACATCGTGTTCTACGTCGGCTTCACGAACGGACGGCAGGCGCTGTATGCGATGATTCCGGGCGCAGGCCAGAGCTTCGCGCAATGGGTGACGAGCTACAACTTCCCGCCCGGCCAGAGCGATCCGGAAGACGACGCCGACGGCGATGGAATCAAGAACGCGTTCGAATATTATTTCGGCTCGAACCCGACGAGCGCTGCCTCCGGCGCGATGCCGAGCGGCACCAGCGTGAATTCGGGCGGACAGAATTATCCGGCGATCACATTCATCCGCAGCAAGAGCGTCAGTGGAGTAACGCTGCATCCGCAAGCGTCCTCGGATGTGAATTTCAGCAACAGCATCGGAACCACGATCGAGTCCATCGTGGATTTGGGCAATGGCACTGAGCGTGTCACCATACGCTCCACCGTCAGTTCCGCCGTTCAAGGAACCCAGTTCCTCCGCATTCAGATCTCCCTGTAACCACGCAACTCTCATCGAATGGACGCGTTCGCAAGAGCGCGTCCTTTCTCTTTGAGCCGGAACGATGCAGTTGAAATCGAAACGCTGTCTCTGGGTAGCGCCTATTTAAAGCTCGA
>CAMLLE010000296.1 GCA_946480555.1 uncultured Verrucomicrobia subdivision 3 bacterium | reverse complement strand
GACCGCCAGAAGCAGCAACACCACGTTGAGCAGCGGCTGGATGAACCGCGAGTGGATGTTGTTCATCATCCCGCTCAACGCCGCGGAGACATAAGGCCCTAGCGGGCCGGCTTGATCCCGAACGTCCGCGCCCTCGAGCGGGCTCTTCGCCATCGCGCGCACTTCAGCCAGACGCGAACTGGCGTCTTCAGAAACCGGTTCAAGGAGAATGGCGGAGGCCGCGCCTTGCAACGACTGCAAACGGCCGTTCGCAGTTCGCGCCAGAAACAGCAGGTATTCGGACCCGACATTGAATTGCGGCGAGAATCCATATAGTTCCCCTTCCCCTTCGACCTGGCCACCGCGATGAATCAATTGCACGACCTGCGGGAATCGTCCCTTGAAAACTTCATCCACCTCGACCAACGCGCGTGTGTAAATCAGACCATCGACGTCCTTGAACGAAAGCAGTTCGACCACCCGGCCGCGGCAGACCGCGTCGGATTCCTGCACCAGCTCAGGCGTGGCGAGCCGGATGACCGATGACGCCAGCGCGAGGCCGCCGCAAAGCACGAAGAGCATCCCCGCGAGCCAATGGCGGTTCAGACGAAAGGACAATTTCATGAGTGAGTATGTAGCACTATTCGGCTGCACCGCGAACGGGCTTGAGCGGTTTCGCGGAATTCACGGAAGGCGGGTGCCCAGAATCTCAGTTCGAGCGGATGAAATCGTCCGCTTCCATGACAGTGCTGTCATCGAATCGGCGATTCGGGCCAGCCGAACGGATCAGGACGCCGTTGTCGGAGAAGTAAAACCGAAGCGGCGTTTTCCAGGGATCGACGAATTCACCCTTGTCGTTCAACTCGGTTTTGCGGCCTACGATGACGATCACGTTCTTCGCATTGTTTCCTTGCAGCGCTTTGGCAACTTCAGCGTTTCCCCCGACGGGATACGAGCCGACGCGTTCCTTGTATTTCTGCAGTGAAGTGAACAGGTTCTCGATGTCTTCGTTGAACTGCGCTGTCCGGGCGTTCACGCGCAAAGTATTCCAGGCCTGACCGGCCCACACCATCCCGGCAATGATCGTCACAATGCCGATACCGATAAGGATCTTCTTCATGCCGGAAATTCAGCAGGGCGGGTACCAGCTGACACCTCGCAAACGAAGATCGTGTCCTCCAGCACGCTCTTTGTCTCTTTGCAGGGATTTTTAGCGCAAAGGTGCAAAGGCACGAAGACGCAAAAGCTTCCAAAGGGTTTGCATCCATTCACCAAATCGAATGACACCTTCTGGTGATTGAATGTCTGCCGACGCAGTTGGAGAAACCCTGAATCGCTCGCGCCATTGCTCCTGTGTGTCTTTGCGTCGGAATCCGACAGTTTCCCGTGACAGACAAGATACGTTCAAGCTTTGCCAATTGGTGAACAGAACTCTCCCACTGTTGCCGCAAACTACGCTCGAGATGCATACCATCCTGCGAAAGCAGCAGCTGAGCCCAAACGTGACGCGACTGGACGTGCTCGCGCCGCGCATCGCCGAGATTCGCCAACCCGGCCAATTTGTAATCGTTCACCTGGCCGGAACCGCCGAACGCATTCCCCTCACGATTGCAGATGCAAATCCAGCGGAAGGCTCCATCGCGCTCGTCATTCAGGCCGTCGGCAAAAGCACCCGCGATCTCGTCGCACTGGCGCCCGGACAAACGATTGATGGAATCGCCGGACCGTTGGGCCATCCCACCGAAATGATCGAACGCGGGCATGCCGTCTGCATTGGCGGCGGCGTCGGGACTGCGGTGGTTCATCCGATCGCGCAAGGCTTGAAGCATCGCGGCGTGCGCGTGACGAGCATTATCGGTGGAAGATCAAAGGAATGGATCATCTTCGAGTCCGAACTGCGGAAGCTCGGGGACGTGATCGTCTGCACCGACGATGGCAGCTACGGCAAACGAGGCTTCGTCACGGATGCCGCGCGCGAGCTGCTGGAGCTCGGCGGAGTGGATATTGTTTACGCCGTCGGCCCGGTACCCATGATGCGAGCCGTTGCCTACCTCACGCGCCCGTTCCGGGCCCGCACCATTGTTTCGCTGAATCCTGTCATGATCGATGGCACCGGCATGTGCGGCGGCTGCCGCGTGAGCATCGGCAAGGAGACCCGGTTTGCCTGTGTGGACGGGCCGGAGTTTGACGGGCACCTGGTTGATTTTGAGGAACTGCAGGACCGCCTCAGCACCTACCGAGAATTCGAATCGAAGGCCAGCGCCTGCGCGGCTGGAAAATGCCGGTTGGAAAAACAAGTTGCATGAACACGCTCCGCCCCGAACGCATCACCACCAAGCAACGGCTCCAGATCGAGCGCCAGAAAATGCCGGAGCAGAACTCCACGGCACGGGCGGCGAATTTCGACGAAGTGAACCTCGGCTTCACCGAGCAGCTGGCGCTGCTTGAAGCGGATCGCTGCCTTCAGTGCAAGGATCCGAAATGCATGGCGGGCTGCCCGGTGGGCGTGAACATTCGCACGTTCATCGATCGACTTTCCAAAGGTGACATCGCCGGTGCTGCACAAAGTCTGCTTTGCGATAATGCGCTTCCCGCCGTGACCGGCCGCGTGTGTCCCCAGGAAACACAATGCGAAGCGAAATGCGTTCGCGGCGCAAAAGGTCTGCCGGTGGGCATCGGTTATCTCGAACGCTACGTCGCCGATTGGGCGCGTACCCATCGCGATCAGTTGCCGCAGGAGAAGCCCGTGCCGACGGGGAAGAAGGTTGCGGTGATCGGCTCCGGCCCGGCTGGATTGACGGCTGCGGGCGAACTCGCGCGAGCCGGACACGACGTCACGATCTACGAAGCGCTGCACAAGCCCGGCGGCGTGCTGGTTTATGGCATTCCCGAATTTCGCCTGCCTAAAGCAATCGTCGCGCAGGAAATTGAGCGGCTGGAATCGCTGGGTGTGAAGATCGAATGCAATGTGATCATCGGCCGCACTTACACACTGCCGGAGTTGAAGGCACGTTTTGACGCGGTCTTCATCGCCAACGGCGCCGGGCTGCCGGTCTTCATGAACGTGCCGGGTGAGAATCTGAAAGGCGTTTACTCCGCCAACGAGTATCTCACGCGCATCAACCTGATGTCGGCGTATCAGTTCCCACAATCAGACACGCCTGTGCTGCACGGACAGCGCGTCGCCGTGGTGGGCGGAGGAAACGTGGCCATGGATGCGGTGCGCACCGCAAAACGCCTGGGTGCGCACGAAGCAATGATCGTGTACCGGCGCACGTTGGATGAATTGCCCGCACGCGCCGAAGAAGTGCATCACGCCAAGGACGAAGGCGTGCAGTTCCATTTGCTGACCGCGCCAGTGGAAGTGATTGGCAACGAGAAGCGCTGGGTCACGGGGTTGAAGTGCGTCCAGATGAAGCTTGGTGCGCCAGACGCTTCTGGCCGCGCCCGGCCCGAACCGGTGCCTGGATCGGATTTCGTGCTGCCGTGCGACGTGGTTGTTGTCGCGATCGGCACGCGCGCCAATCCCCTGCTCACGCAAACCTGTCCCGACCTCAAGTTGAATCGCCACGGCAACATCGTTGTGGATGAGAACGGTATGACAAGCGTTCCCGGTGTATTTGCGGGTGGCGATATTGTCCGCGGCGCCGCAACGGTGATTCTGGCAATGGGCGACGGGAAAAAAGCCGCTCGCGCCATCGACGCGTTCTTCAAACCAGCAGCGACGCCAGCGTAGTTCCGTTCTTCAAACGAGGCTCATGTGATGGTCGCGAAGGACGCCGGTCCTTCTCGGGAGTGTGCGGCTTCATCCGGAACTGAATCGAGTTCGCCACTGCTCTGCACCCTTCGCGGGCGCCGCCTGAGGTTCAGCCTTCCCGCGATCCCATGGCACAAAACTGGGGCTGAAAATCCACTTCCGGGCTCCAGACCTTCGGACCGCCATTGTCCGACCCCCTGCCCTAGGTTCGCATGCAAAAACGAAAGGCAAACTATGACGAACCAAATGGAACTCAGCTTCGATCGGAACCAGAACTGCCGCTCGCTAAACCGCCGGCCCAAGACCAAATCAAAACGAGCCAGCTGGTGGTTCGCAAAAATGCGGGAGATCGTTGATCAGGCGATTGATTTCAAACCCACACCACCTCCGCGCCCGGAACAGATCTGGTTTCCGGAATAATTCATACAAACACCCTTCGTTTACATGTTCGGTGGCGGGACGGACGTGCTGGGCGCGTCGCCCTCATAAGTTCATTCAGAAACGCCGGGGACGTTTGCGCCAGTCACTGGCCGTTCGAGTCCAGCGGTGCGAACGAAAACCTTTCTACCTCGAGGAAAGTTTCAAGAATCGGCAGGCTGAAAAAGCCAGCCCTGCGCGTTTGGGCGGCACGTCCCGCTGGCCATTTGAAAAGTCAGTCGTCTTCCCCGTGAAAAGGTGTAACTTGCGGGGTGAACTTTGCCGGTTTGGCCGAAAGCTTTGAACAGATTTGGCGCGAGAAGCCGGGCCTGCTCATCTTGCTGCTCATCGGCTTCCTGATTTTCCTGTTCATCGTCGTGGACACCTGGCGCCATCGCCGGCGATCACATCGTCGCAGCCGGTTCCCCTGGCATCACTGAGTCCACAGGACTCATCCTTTCCCGCATGCAGTTAGACGTCCTGGTCAGCTCTCGAAAATGAGGGAACGCAGTGGAGGATGAGGACGAACTCAATGCTCCACAATTCCTGCTCCATCACAGGGCAATCAGACAAAACCAAACCATGTTGTCTGTTTGGCAAAATTCGGGAAGGCGGCCCATCAGCACTCGCCTAGCTTCGTTCCAGATTCGTCAGACAACCTCTCAAAGGCCTGACACAGTTTTGAACGCGATTAGACGCTGAAATTTCATCCATGATCAAGAGACCCAAACTCACGCTGGACGGCAACGAAGCCGTCGCCCACGTAGCCTATCGCTTGAACGAAGTGATGGCGATCTACCCCATCACGCCATCCTCCCCCATGGCCGAGTGGTGCGATCAATGGTCGTCGGAAGGGCGGAAAAATCTCTGGAACACCACGCCGGCCATCGTGGAAATGCAAAGCGAAGGCGGCGCCGTCGCCAATGTCCACGGCGCCGGCATTTTC
>CAMLLE010000295.1 GCA_946480555.1 uncultured Verrucomicrobia subdivision 3 bacterium | reverse complement strand
CCGAGCAGAATGATCGCGTCGCCCTCATCCTTGAACCATTGGGTGGTGACGTGTTCCGGTTTCTCAATCAAACCGACGACGGCAATGGTCGGCGTCGGATCGATCGGTCCAGCGGGGTTCTGATTGTAAAGCGAGCAATTGCCACCGGTGACCGGCGCATTGAATGCCCGGCAGCCATCCGCCAATCCGCGCACGCTTTCCTTCATCTGCCAGAAGAGCTCGGGCTTGTGCGGATTGCCCATGTTCAGGTTGTCCGTCGCACCCAGCGGCACAGCG
The DNA here is from genome assembly GCA_946480555.1 of uncultured Verrucomicrobia subdivision 3 bacterium. The sequence goes on along the minus strand of CAMLLE010000295.1, from coordinate 4,830 downwards.
CCGGTGCAGGCGAGATTGCGGCACGCTTCCGCAACGGCAGTTTTGCCGCCTTCGTATGGATCGAGATAAACGTAAACGCCGTTGCAATCGACCGACATGCCGATGAGTTTCTCCGGAATCGCTTCGCTGTTGCAGGATTCCGGCAACGAATCGCCCTTGATGCGCAACACCGCCGCATCGCTGCCGGGCGCGACAACGGTGCCATCGCGAACCATGTGATCGTATTGGCGGTAAACCCAATTCTTCGACGCAATGCTCGGCCAGGCCAGCAGCTTCTTCAGGTTGCCAGCCGGGTCCTGTGTGTCCGGAATGCCGTCGAGACGGAACGCGCGCACCGCCTTCAAGTATTCTGGTTCCTTCGCTTCGCGTTGATAGATCGGGGATTCGTCCGCAATCTTCTTGGCCGGAATATCAGCCACAACCTTCCCATGATGCTTCACCACCATGCGGCCGGTGTCGGTGACGAAACCCACTTCCGACCACGGCAAATCCCATTTGTCGAAAATGCGCTTCACTTCCTCTTCGCGGCCTTTATGCACGATGATCAACATGCGTTCCTGCGATTCGGAAAGCATGATCTCGTAGCTGCTCATGTTCGGCGCGCGTTGCGGAACTTTGTCGAGCTCGATCTCAATGCCCGTGCCGGCGCGAGCGGCAGTTTCACAAGTGGAACAGGTCAAACCCGCGGCGCCCATGTCTTGAATTCCCGCCACCGCTCCCGTCGCGAGCAGTTCCAAGCACGCTTCGCAGACGAGCTTCTCCATGAAGGGATCGCCCACCTGAACGGCGCCACGTTGCTGTTCGGCCGATTCCTCGGTCAAATCCTGTGACGCGAATGCTGCGCCAGCCAGACCGTCGCGACCCGTCGCAGGACCGACATAAAACACCGGGTTGCCAATGCCCTTCGCAGCGCCGCGCGCAATCTGTTCGTGACGCAGCACGCCAAGGCAGAACGCGTTTACCAGCGGATTGCCTTCGTAGCTCTTGTCGAAATAAACCTCGCCCGCGATCGTCGGGATGCCGAAGCAATTTCCGTAATGCGCGATGCCTGAAACGACGCCGGAAAACAGGCGGCGCACTTCGGGATTGGAAAGCTCGCCAAAGCGGAGCGAGTTCACCGCGCAAATCGGCCGCGCGCCCATCGTAAAGATGTCGCGCACGATGCCGCCAACGCCGGTGGCCGCACCCTGAAACGGCTCCACGGCGCTCGGGTGATTGTGCGATTCAATCTTGAACGCGATCGCCAGGCCGTCGCCGATGTCGATGATGCCGGCATTTTCTTCGCCGGCGCCGACGAGGATTTTCGGTGATTTGGTGGGAAACGTCTTCAGCAGCGGCCGCGTGTTCTTGTAGCTGCAATGCTCGCTCCACATCACGGAGAAGATGCCCAGTTCGGTGTAGCTGGGTTCGCGCCCGAGGATTTCCTTCACGTGGGCGTATTCGTCCGGCGTCAGGTTGTGTTTCGCAACCAACTCAGGGGTGATGGCGGGTTCGGTCATCGCAGGAGCTTCAATTCGGTTTCCGTTGCTAAATAAATTTGGCCGCACGGTCGAAACCATGAGGCCAAGCTAAAATCGACTGCCGCAGAATGCGGGCTTTTCCCGGGCGAGACAAGAAAACAAAGGGCCCGGAATTAGGGCGGCGGGAAAGACGGCGGACGAACGAGACTTCAATTCCCCTCAGCCCGGCCCTCTCCCAAGGGAGCGGGCCAACTGAACACTGAGATGCGCCAAAGATAGGGCGCGTCTGTCCGAGCGCGCCGCATTCAAGTTTCGCAAACGAGGGCTTCAGATTTTGCTGAGGAATGCGCGCGCGGAGACGGGCCCTTCCCTCGCAGCTTCTGATGGTCGCTGAAGGTTTAGTCCGACTCGCGTTGCACCGAGCCATCCACCCGCAGGACGTGGCGGTGAATCGGGCACAAACCGACCACTTCCAACGGATTGGAATCGCTGATCTGCGGCCCTGTCCGGAGTTGGTAGGTGACCGTTTCCGGCGAAAGATCAACAAACGCGTCCGCCGGTTGCTTGGATTCATCGTCAGGACAAACCAGAATCCGCGTCGTGCTCAATTCGTTGGCCATCGCCTGGAAGTGCCGATACGAAGCGCGGTCATAGCCTTCCGAATCCAAATCACAAAACGCCTTGGTTCCGCCTTTGGCCTGATCTTCGACCTGGAACGGAAAACGATCGTCGTGGTCGCCAGCCCAAATCCGCAGCGCCAATCCGATCTGTCTCAAGTTGTTTACACATTGAACGGATTTCGATTTCTCCTTCGCCTTGGCCAGAGCCGGCAGCGCCATGGCAGCCACCATCGCCGTTCCACCCAACGCCGGGGCTGCCACGATTGCCGTGGCGGAATCCTCACTGCCGACCACGACGCTTTCCCAACCCGTGTCGGTATGCCGTCCGATCGCCAGGCCGTACATTGGTTTTTGATTGAAGACCCGCTGGATGAACTCCGAGCGCGCCAGTTGATTGTCTTCCTTGGCCAGCGCCGCTTTCTGCACGGCTTGCAAGGTTCCGGAAAAACGGCGGTCAGCGTAAAAGAAGTTGTTCCCGTCCTTCGGCAGATATTTCAACAACTCGGCGAAACTGGTAGTCTTGCGCAAACCGTCCGCCTTCCCAGCGCGGACGTCCAATACCTGCCGCACAAGCGCGGACGAACTGGCGACAAACAAATAATCCTCCGCGCTGGCCACCGTGATCTCCAAATCCATCGCGACCGGCAGCGGCGCGCGGATGGACGTCATCTTCAGGCCCTTCTCATCCACGATCCGCGCCATGTCCGTCTTCTTCATTTCGGCGCTCACGCGATTGTAGATCACTTCATTCTTCACCTTGATGGCGAACAACAGCCCCGGTTCCGGCACCACGAGTCCTTCCGTGAACGGAACTTGAATTTTGTTCGCTTCATTGAGTGTCAGAATCAAGCCGCCTTCGCCCGCGAGCGAGCCAAGGAATTTGTCCCAGGAAATTTCCGTTCCCGCTTCGAACTCTTCCGGGAACTTCTCAAACGCGGCCGTGAGCTCGGGAATGTCGGCATTCCGCACTTCCTGTTCAATCGTCTTCCAGAGAAGCGCCACGTCGAGGTCACCGAATGCCGCAATTGCGGTTGACTCCGGCAACAAGTCGAAGCCGTCGAAAGCGTGCGGCGTCTTGCCAAAAACATTCCAGAAGATGCCGTCACCTTTGCCACGACCGTGATGCAAAACCAGCTTCGTGCGCGACAACTCCGGCGTGACCTGGATGCCGCTTACGCCAACGCCGGAGAGGTTTTCCAAGCCGCTTTTCTCGATGACGTGCGCCAACGATCCGAACGCCCGCTGCATTTGTTCACGATCGGTTTCGGAAGTGTTCGGCAGCGTTCCAAGCAAGCTGGCCAGTTGGGCGACGTTTGTGGAAAGGCCCGCCAGCCATTGATCGGTCGCGAGGTAGGCGTAAACGCTGCCACCCGGATCGAGTTGCTTCGTGACTTCCTCAAATGAAGTTTCGCGAACAGGTTTCACTTCGCCCACGGATGGCGCCGATCCAGCCTGCTTGCCACAACCAGCCATCGTCAAAGACAACGCGGCGAACACTGCGGGAACAATTGGAGTTTTCATAATCATCCTGGCGCTTAAGAGACGCCTGCGTGAAATCAAAGTAAAGTGCGAAGCTGCCGGGAAATTGTAAGTGCGAAGGTTGAATGTTCGTTCCGCCACCGCTAGCTTCGCAACGTGAGTTCGATGCCCGATGAATTTCCCAAGCTTCGCATGGCGCCCCCGGAACCGCCGGAACAGCTGGCGCGCCGGTTGGAGCGCGATCAGATCAATGCGAACCGCGGCCGCGAAATTGAACTGGAACAGTCACTCAGCGAGTTCCGCGTCGGCTCGGTGAAGTTTCTGAACGCGGTCCCGCTCACGCGCGGTTTGGAAGACCAGGTCATCTTCGATGTTCCCTCCAAGCTGGCCGCAATGCTGCGCCAGGACGAACTCGATGCCGCGCTCGTCAGCGTGACCGAAGTATTGTTCACCGATCGCTACGATGTTCTCGATGGCGTGGCAATCGCCTCCCTGGGTGAAGTGCAAAGCGTTCTGCTTGCGCATCGAAAACCGATTGCTGAAGCGAAGGAGATTTTCTGCGATACCGCCTCGCTCACGAGCGTGAATCTTTTGCGCGTGCTTCTGACGGAGCGTGGGATCAAACCGGATTTCAAGCCGCTGGCAAGCTATGCGCCGGACGAGCTTCCGGATTATGCGCTGCTGATCGGCGATCACGCGTTGGATTTCTGGGTCGGCCAAGAAACCGGCCACGCAATCTGGGATTTGGGCGCGGCCTGGTTTGAACTGACGAAGCTGCCCTTCGTTTATGCCGTGTGGGCGTTGCGCCGTGGGAAGGAAAATTCAGAATTGCGCCGCCAGTTGCGCGAAGCGAAGGCGTTCGGATTGGACACCCTGGACAGCATCATCCGGAGCCGCACCGATTACACCGAAGATTTCCGGCGCGATTACCTCAGCTGGCACATTCACTATCATCTTGGCACGGACGAAAAGCGCGGCCTGGCGAAGTTCGCGGAGCTGCTTCGCAAACACGGAACTGCGCCCGTCTTCGAGCCGCGGTTCGTTTCTTGAGCGCAGGCCCGATCCTGCAGCCTTTTCACTGCTGCCGCTTCAGTGGAGAGAATCCAACCACGGATAGACACAGATGGATACGGATAAGAACAGCGCAGGTAGGGCGCGTCACTCCGTGCGCGCCGTTGTGATGAGACTAAATTTCGGTTGCAGAAAGCGGCGCGCGCGGAGCGACGCGCCCTACCGATTCCCTCATCTGTGTGAATCCGTTTTCATCCGTG
>CAMLLE010000294.1 GCA_946480555.1 uncultured Verrucomicrobia subdivision 3 bacterium | reverse complement strand
CCGCAATGCTGCGGATGGGGGCTGGTGTGAATGAAAGTGCCGGGCAGCGGAACCTGTTGCCCGCTTCGGGGCGAAGAAATGTGTCTCGGGATTCCACGGGTTTCGCTGCGCTTCACCCGCCGCCGCTTAGAATTGTTCTTGGAAATCGTTTTCAGAACGCCCTCAGCCCACCGCTCACCCGATGGGTGGCCGCAGGCCAGTAAGGGTTCTTTCCTCCGCTCGGGAATGACTTTCGGAAACACATTTTTGCAGCGAAAAGGTCAGGCCTTTTTCGCGTGAATGCGCCGGACGATGGCGCTGGTGATCCGCAGCGGGAGACGCTTGGCCAGCATGGCAGCAATTCGGTTGTGCCAGCCAGGAATTACAACGCGCTTGCCATGTATCAAACCTCGGTAGCCCGCTTTCGCCACCGCGGCAGCCGACATCGTCAACGGAGCCCGGCTGTGTCCAAAGCGGCCGCGCCGGAAAAAATCCGTCTCCGTGGTGCCGGGACAAAGGGCGGTGACGAGCACCCCGCGCGGCTCGACTTCCTGCGCCAGCGCGTAGCTGAAGGAATGCACGAAGGCTTTGCTCGCGTAGTAAACGTTGATCGAAGGCCCGGGCTGAAAAGCCGCCGTGGACGCGACATTCAAAATGCGCCCGCGTCCGCGCTCGAGCATCGGGCGGAGAAACAAATGCGTAAGCTGTGTCAGCGCCACCATGTTCACTTGCATGACATCCGTTTGCAGGCCCAATTCCGAATCTGCAAAGTCGCCGTAGAAACCGAGGCCCGCGTTGTTCACCAGTGTCCCAACCGGGCGCTGCACGCGGTTGAAGAGCTCCTGTGCCGCGCCGGGGATGGCCAGGTCGGCCGCGAGCACGTCCACTTCCACGGCGTGTTTGGATTGCAGTTCTGCCTTCAGCTTCTCCAGCGCCGCTTGATTTCTGGCCGTGAGGATCAGGTTGAAGTGATCCGCCGCGAACAGCCGCGCCAGTTCCAATCCGATTCCTGACGACGCTCCGGTGATCAACACCCATTCTTTCATAGTGCGAAGATGGGTTGGCCTCTGTGAAAGAGCAACCATCGTCCAAATTCAAATGCGAGGGTGAAAGCAACTGATCGGCAGATGAACACGGTGGGGCAAAGCTGCCGTTTTGCCGATTCCCCGTCGCGCCCGTGGGATCCGGAGACACATTTCTTCGCCCCAAAGCGGGCGACGGGTTCCACCGCCGCTTCGGGGCGCAGAAATCATTTTCCGACCCACCCACGGGTTGCGCTGTGGGCACCCGCATCTGGCGCCCCATGGGGACATTTTCATCGAGTCAGAAAGGGGACATTCTCAAAGAGTCATGACATGCCGCCGTGGGCACCTTGACATCACCCGGGGCATCTCGAAGACTGTGCGCCCTATGGCCGAGCCCAAAGAGAATCAGCTCATGGAAAAGATCGTGTCGTTGTGCAAACGGCGCGGGTTCATCTTTCAATCCTCCGAAATCTACGGCGGCCTCAACGGCTTCTGGGATTACGGCCCTCTCGGCGCCGAGCTGAAGCGGAACGTGAAGGAGCTTTGGTGGAAAACGATGACTCGCGATCGCGAGGATGTCGTCGGCCTCGAAGCCACGATCATCATGGCGCCGCAGATCTGGCGAGCCAGCGGGCATGTGGACACGTTCAGCGATCCCATGTGCGACTGCAAAAAGTGCAAGAAACGCTTTCGCGCCGACCAGCTTTGTGAAGATCAAGGGCTCAAGCTGGAAAAGACACCCGAAGGCAAATTCGCGCTTGCGGCCGGGACCAAATGCACAAGCTGCGGTTCCACCGAGCTGACAGAACCACGCCCGTTCAACCTGATGTTCAAGACCTACGTGGGCCCCGTGGAAAGCGAAGACAACGTCGCTTACCTTCGCCCAGAGACCGCGCAGGCGATCTTTGCGCAGTTCAAGAATGTGCTGGAAACCTCTCGTCAGAAGGTTCCATTCGGCATCGCGCAGATCGGCAAAGCTTTCCGCAACGAAGTCACACCGCGCAATTTCACCTTCCGCTCACGCGAATTCGAACAGATGGAGCTGGAGTTTTTCATCAAACCGGACGAAGCGGTGGAAGCAATCGCGGGCACTGTTTCGACCCCGTCCGCCAAAGGCCATCCGGGTGAGCCGCAATCCAATTGGGGCTGGCAGTTGTGGCATCAGTATTGGGTGGAGGAACGGATTCGTTTTTACGAGAGCATCGGCCTGTCACGCACAACGCTCGAGGAATACTGGCAGAAGCCGGAGGAACTCGCGCATTACGCGCGCGCCACAGTGGACATCTTGCTGAAGTTCCCGTTTGGCACGCAGGAGCTGGAAGGCATTGCGGCGCGCAGCGATTTCGATCTGAGCCAGCACGAACGTTTTTCCGGCAAACCCATGGGCGTGTTTGATGAGGAGCTTCGGACCGCTTGGGCGAAACTGCCGAAGGAAAAGCAGGACGAACTCTGGAAGCGTTACTACGAAAACCGGAAACGCTATCTCGAGAAGTCCGGCTTGGCAGCGGAACAGGCTTCAAAGGATGCCACCGAAGACGCGAATGGCCTGGCCAAAGGCCAGTACATCCCGCATGTGATCGAGCCCTCAGCTGGAACGGATCGACTTGTTCTCGGCCTGATCACGAATGCATTCGCGGAAATCACTGAAACCGACGACAAAGGGAAGTCTGAGACGCGCGTGATCTTGAAGTTTCACCCGCGCGTGGCACCAATCAAGGTTGGCATAATGCCGTTGCTGAAGAACAAGCCGGATCTCGTGAAGAAAGCCCGGGAAGTCCATGAACTTCTCCGGCCTTGGATGAATGTGTTCTACGATGACGGCGGGTCCATCGGCCGCCGCTATGCGCGCCAGGATGAAATTGGCACGCCGTTCTGCGTGACGATCGACTTCGATACGCTGGGTGAGAAACCGGAGTTGAAGGATACCGTCACCATCCGGCATCGTGACGACGGCAAACAGGAACGGCTGCCGATCGGGGAATTGCTCGGCTGGCTGCTGGCCCGGGTGCGCTGAGGCGCAAGTTCCCAAAGAAATTCTCAACCACGGATGGACACTGATGGACACAGATGAGCAGCGGAGCAAAGGGAGCATAGGCGTCCCGCCTGTGCCCTTTGGCGTCCCACCGAAGGGGTTCGCAACTCAAGATGGGTCCATGATTGGGCGAGAAGTTCACACCTCCGGACCAGTCGGCGGGATGCCGACTGGGGCAACCGGGACGGTTGCGCTCCCCAATCCCTCATGCACTTTTCAACGCTCACAGCCTGTTTCGGGTTGCGAGCGTTTCGTCTTTTTCACCGCATGACACGACAGGCACGCATCTCATACGCCATCATGGCCGCACTGCTCGTGTTGATTGGGTGGTTTCACCTCGGCACGCTCGTGCTCACCGCCGTGTTTGGCTATTTCGCGCTGGAACAGTTCAGCCTGGGCCGCAGCAAAACGCTCGCTGTGATCGTCTATTTCCTGACCGTGGCGGCCACGGCTTACGGGCTCTTCTTCTTTTCGAAACAGGCTTATCACACGCTGCCGCGCATTGCGAATGAGTCCATTCCGCGCATTGTGGAATATGCCGAACACAAGGGCCTGGAATTGCCGTTCACGGATTACGCCAGCCTGAAATCGCTTGCGCTCAAAGAAGTGCAGGAACGCTTCGCCAATGTCGGCCGCTACGCGCGCGAAGCCGTGTTCCAAATCGTTCTGCTCATCATCGGGCTGGTGGTGGCAGTCAGCCTTTTCCTGAATGCCCGCTGGGGCGCGGATGAGGAACATTCCACGCGGGACAGCCTTTATTCTACCGTGGTTCAAGAACTGGTCCTGCGCTTCGAAACATTCTACGCCAGCTTCGCCCGCGTGATCGGTGCGCAGATCATCATCTCCGCCGTGAACACGCTCCTCACCAGCATTTTCCTGATCTACAACGGGTTTCCCTACGTGATGGTGATCATCGTGCTGACGTTCCTATGCGGCTTGCTGCCGATCATCGGGAACATCATGAGCAACACGCTCATCATGGGCGTGGGCTTTACGCTGTCGCCGAAGATGGCGCTCGTCTCGCTGATCTTCCTCGTGGTGATTCACAAGCTCGAATATTTCCTGAACAGCAAGATCATCGGCAGCCGCATCAAAACTCCCATGTGGCTGACCTTGATCGGCATTGTCATCGGCGAGAAGCTGATGGGAATTCCGGGGATGATCCTCGCGCCGGTGGTGCTGCATTACATCAAGGTGGAAGCGTCGCGAAACAAGATCGCTGAACTTTCCGGCACACCTCCCGCCGCGGTGCCAATTCCCAAGTAAACCTCCGGTCGCTACAGTGGCGATTTGCCACGACCCTGTTGAGCTCCTTGAAAGTGGCTCACAACCCGAACTCCGAAAGAGCAGGTGCGCGGATGTTTGCGGTGCGCGTGGAGGAGCTCGTCCGGGCGCAGCGGCTCCCGCCTGCCAAGTCACCGTACATTTTCAATCACAGTGGGTGCCGCGTTGCCGTGGCCGGGAACGGCCACACTCCGTCCATTGCGAAAACCCGCTTCGGAGTTCGGGTTTAACCACAGATGGACACGGATTCACACGGATAAGCGATCAGAGGGAAAGCTTTCAAACGGTGAAATCCAGACGGCTTCCAGCGCAGCTGAACAGCCTTCCCCAATCTGCGCTCATCTGTGTCCATCTGTGACTGATGAACTACTGGCCGCCTGCCAATTTGTAGGCCCAGTTCATTTCGTGTCCCGGCGGTTTCGCTGCGAGGCTCGCGCGCGTCTGCCAGGGTTGATCCGATTCACGCCAGGCCCAATAGGATCCCGTCCCGCCCAGAGGACGTTCCATTTTCTGCGGCACGAGTGAGCTGACGATCGGCAGCGAAGCGAACCGCCGCCAGCGCGAGCTGCCTTCAGGAACAGGCTGCCGCCGGAACATTCCTATGACCGGACTGCTTACCGTGAAATCGCTCTTGCCGAGCGGGATGTCGCTCAGCGAAGTGCGTTCGCGGAGGATTCGATTCCAGTGTGCGTCGCTGGTGTCCCAACCCAGCGCGCCCAGCGTGCTCACCCGGGCATCGTCGGCGCCATTGGAGGTTGAAGGATGTGCCAGAAGAAGTGCTGCCAGAGCC
>CAMLLE010000293.1 GCA_946480555.1 uncultured Verrucomicrobia subdivision 3 bacterium | reverse complement strand
TGGAACAGAAAACGCGCCCGCTCGGGCTGCGCCACCACCCACCGCTGCGCGCGCCTTGGCGGCGAGCAGTTCGGCTCGGACTTCGCCCGCTGCGGTGGAATCCACACTGACGTTGCGCAGCAGTTCCCACACGGCCAGCGGACCGCGATGTCCACTGACTTCGTAGCTGTATTGCGTGAGAGCCTCCGGATCGTGCGGTGCCAGGCGGCGGGCGCGCACGGCGAGTCTGCGAGCGAGACCAGGCGCGCCGGCATTGGCGGCGATGCGAGATGCAAGGATGCTTTCGCGGACGCCGGTCCATTGATCTAGTGGTGCAAATGATTCCGCCGCGCGCAGTGCATCGACAACTCGTCCGCGTTCGTATGCGTACATGACGGCTTGCACCACGTCGGTGCCGGGGGTCTTGAGTATCCTTGGCATTCGGTTCCTTGCTTCAGCGCGCATGGTTTATCACGCGCGGCGGGGCTTGCTCAAGATTTGTCGCGCCAGAACGCGACCTGCCTCAAAGCCGGCTTTTACTCGGCTGCAACGGCAACTCGATAAAACGCCGGGCCGTTGGTGAGATGCTCAATGTAGCTGACGCGTTCCCAAGTTCCGTCGAGGGCCTGCACCAGCGGCGAGCTTGCCGGCACAAGCCAGGTCATCAGGTTCGTGCTGCGCAACGGCGTGTAGCTGATTCCGGGTTCGGTTTCAGCGTGGCGACGCAGGAATTGAAAAACGAAGCGGGACGGGCTGTTCGTCAGCCAGCCGTTCGGAAGGCCTGCCGTCCCGTTGAACAGAAGCAGCCGATTCGTCAACGCGGCTTCCAGATCGCCAGGATTTGGCGCGAGGTTGAAGGCGTACTTAACCAGGTTCGGAATGCTGTCGTTCGCCGGAGCATCGCCGTCGTTGACGCCGTCCAGATCGAGTTGATGCAGTTCGCGCCATTGAATCAGGGGCGGCGAGGCCAATGCGCCGATCACGAATATGTCGTTATTCGGCCCTCCGATGCTTGCGCCTTCGTAGTTGGACTGGCCGTGAAAGTAGATGCGGAACGTGATCGGTTCGCTCACGTTCTGCAGTTCGGCGATACTGCTGAGATTCGTGGCAAACAATGGACAGAAGTTCAACGATGCGGTGCGCGGACCCTGAACCGCGATCGGTGAACTGAGCGTTCCGCCGCCGATGCTCCAGGCGATTCCAGTGCCGCGCAGGTCGTTCGTCTGGCCGGTGAAGTTCTGAAAACCGGGGCGGTAGTTCAGCGACTCGACCGAGACGCGCCTTCCATTGCGAGGCGTGAGTGTGAACTCAACGTAATGCCCGTTCGCCACGGCAGCAGGCAGCGTTTGTGCCCAGGTCGTCGATCCGCCGAGAAAGCAATTCTCAGGCGCCCAACCCGTCGGGCCAAATCCGGCACCGCGCGTCAGAGTGGATGCCGCGACGCGCGAACTCGCGAGCGCGGCCGATGCACTCAGGGCGTTTCCCGAGTGCCCGGCGAAATCCCACGCCACGAGCGTTGCCGATTCACCATCCCCGAACGGCGTCACGCCCAGTTCATTCGACGGCAGGCCAGGCCCGTTTGCATTTCGAGCGAGCACTGTGAAGAAATGCGGCACGCCGTTCTGCAGGTTGTTGATCTGAAATTGCGTGTTGGTGCCGACCTCGATCGTCTGGTTGGGAAAACCGGATTGGGTGCCGAACCGAATGACATACGAAATGGAGTTTGTCACCGCGGACCAAACGAGTGTCACGCGTTGGTTGCCATCGGTGGCGGAAAGCAGCGTTGGCGCAGCCGGTGTGGCGTCCAGCGTGACGAACAGGTTGTTCGTGAAAAGCGCACTGCCGGAAATTCCTTTCAGCTTCAGCGTGTGCAAACCGGGCGTGAGCGTCGCCACAAGGGAGGTCGGATTGTTCATCGCACCGGCGAACAGCTGCTGAGATTCGTTCAGCGTTGCGCGCACGTTTCCGCCACCGAACAGATCAAAAGCAAAACGATAATCCCCCCGTTCAGTGACGATCAGGTTCCAGGCCAGCCATTCATTCGCGTCGATCCGATTCTCGGTTGTGTTGAAACCAATCGCGCGGTTGGCTGAATTCAAATGGGCAGGCACGGGAACGCCGTTGTCCACCGCCGCGGCAAGTGCGTTCCAGGTTGAATCGAGACCCTGCACCAACGGCCACGCTCCAGGATCGATCGCGCCTTCCTCGCGCACGTTCTCCGAGAACAGAGGCCAGGTCGAGTAAGTGCCGAAGGTGGCATTGGCACCGCCGGCGCGGTGGAAGATTTTCAGGCACTCAGACATGGTCGCCGCCGTTCGCGTATCGCGATATTTCGCGAACTCCTGGACCGGCGACGCGCCGCTGTCGCCACCGATGCTCCATCCGTGTTCGTAAGTCATGTGATGCAGGCCGTAGCTGTGCGCCCAGCGCGCATCCGTGCGAATGCCCTGCACGTAATCGCCGCCGTTCGGCTGGCCGGTCGCTTCACCGGTGTCGGGAATGCCGCCCGCGAAGATCGCATCCACGCTGGTGATCTGGATGTCGTCCAGAAAACACAATTGATCGCCGTTCGCGCTGGTGCCTTCGATGCGCAACGTGACCGGCTGGCCTGCCGTGGCGCTGAAAGTTTCACTGAAGAAATAATCGCCGATCCAATAGCTGATGCGCCGCCAGGGAAAATTCGGATTGAACACCTGTGGCTGGCCGTTGATGCCGCGGTAAGTGATGTCCACGCCATTGGCAGTGATGCGGAGGGATTGCGAATCGGGCTGTGACGACGCGGTGCGCGTGCGTTGAACCGCGCGAAATGCGAGGCCGTAAACGCCAGTTCCAGATCCGGCCGGGGCGTTGAACTGAATCTCGATTGCTCCGTTGGTTCCGTCTATTCCGCCGATCCACGCCACCTGTGATCCGTGAGCGGCGTCGGGATTTCCCAATGCCGCTGCCGATGCGACGCGCAGGTTTACGGGGCCGAAAGCCAGAGGGCCATTTGCCACATTGGTTGTGGCCCACGTTGTCGAGCCAAGCTGCGCCGCAGTGACTGCGCCTTGAACGGTGATCAAGGAACTGGCAGCCACCGCCGTACCGGCTTCAGCGAATTGGTCGTATCCCGCTTCTTCGCGCGTCAGCAGAACGTAGGTTGTGTTTGCCTGCAGCTGGACCGGTACGCACGGGGCGTAGCTGAACTCGCCGGGCGCGGTCGCGAGTGCGTCGGTGGAGAACGTGACGAGCTGGCCGGCGGCATCGAGCAACACCATCGCATGCGCGCGCGTGTTGCCATTGTGAATGTAGCGGCCGAGTTCGCAGACCCAGACGGGTTGTGCCCCAACGGTGAAGCGCATGCCAACCCAGCCGTTGAAATCGTTTCGAAGCGTGCTGAGAGTTTGATTGGTGATCACCGCGGTGCGGCTGGCGTTGGGCGCAATGCCAGAATTGCCGCTGAAGGTCCAACTTGCATTTGCAGGCGTGGAAGAATTAGTCGCGACCACCGGCGTTTCGAAGCTGAAATTCGCGAGCAGACCGGTCGTGCTGCCGCTTGGATTTCCCGAACCGTAGTAACCCGCGCCGCCCGCAGCAAAGACGTAGTAGTTCGGCGGATGCGGTGCGGTGACGAAATTGCCGGCGGCGTTGTTGAAGAAGTTGTCGAGGAACTCGAACGGGATTTCAGCCGTGTTGTTCGCGTTCGCATACTGATAGCCGAGGTAGGGCCGAATGCGCGGTTGCGGGCCGGAGCCTGGCATCGCGGCATCGCCAAACACGGAGCGAAACTCTTCGCTGATTTGCGCCAGCTTGTAGCTCCAGTAACGCCGCACCCACGTGTAGTTGTTCACGTAGTACCCGTCGGGCTGCAGCGTGAGCGGGAGATTGTCGAAGTTGAGAATCTGAAACTCCGGCGAGTTCGCGTCGGCGAAATCTTCAATCAACTCACGGAAATCCCAATAGGGTGAGTAGGTGGAGCGTGCGAGGAAGTTCCAGAGTTCGTTGCTGATCTCGACGTAAACGCGGAGGTTTGGATTCAGCGGCGGGTAAAACGGATTTGCGACGGGCGCAGGGTAGGGGATTCCATTGCTGTCGCTGCCGTGCCGGATCAACAGCGCGAGCTGGCGGACGTAATTGGTGATTCCCGAAACCGTGGCGAGATGCGGAATGCCGACGAAGTAATCACAGCCCGTTTCATTGCAGAGCATGATTTCGAACTCGTGGGACATGCGGCTGTTTCCGAAATCGCTCGAACCGTAGCGGCTGTTGTAAACAAACGGCAGCCAGCGGCCGTTGCCTTGATAGGGAAACCACGGTGGCGTGCGCTCATGCCAGTCGCGCGCCTGATCGTTTACGCGCTGATAACGCAGCGCCGTAAGACGTTCTGCAAAGGCACCCCGAGCGGACGGATGAAAAATGGTGTCCGGTGGCAACGAGTTCGCTGCGCCCGGTTCCAGCGGCCGCATCAGTTTCACGTTCGTCACACCGCCCGGACCATTTGTCGCGCCGGTGCGGCTGGTGTTCGTGAAGCGAAGCAGCAAAACATTCGCGCCGAAGTTCGTTCCTTGAATCCACGCCGACGAAAGATTGTTCACGGCGTCGTAGCTGTAGCTGCCCGGAACGAGGAATCCGTTTCCCAACACGGCGACATTAGCAGAACCGGCGAACGTGAGGCGCATCCGGCCGACTTCCAATGGCGATGGCGCATACGGCGCGAGAATCTCTGAAACGATGTAATCGCCATCGCCGACCGGCCAGCCTGCGGAATCCAAAGTGGCGCCTTCCCACGTGCTGCGGCCGTTCATGACGGCATCCGCAAATGTGATTTCCTCGTAGGTGGTCCAGTTGACCGAAACTTCAAAGGCGGGATCAATCACTTCAAGCGGCGTGCTGGAACTGGACCAAAGCAGGCGCGCCGTCGCATCGCCGGTCACTTCGCGATACTCGAGTTCCACGTCGTAAGTGTTGGAAGCGCTGAGCGCGAAAGCAGCCTGATTTGTCGCGAGCCCATTTTGGTTCCACGCGTCGATAAGCGTCGTCCAGCTGCCGCTGGCGGCTGACTTGATCCGCAGACGCGCGCCATCGTCCACAATCAAAATGAAGGTGTAGTTTTCCGAGAAGCGCGCCTGGATTTGACCGGACCAACGGACTG
>CAMLLE010000292.1 GCA_946480555.1 uncultured Verrucomicrobia subdivision 3 bacterium | reverse complement strand
ATCGCGCGTCGAACTGGGGCCAATGTTTGCCAGGCCGTCGGAGAGGAGAATCACCCGATTGATGCGGCGATCGGTTTGATGCTCCTTCACTGCCTTGGATCCGGTTTTCACTCCATCGTAAAGCGCCGTGCTGCCGCTGGCTTCAATTGCTTCAATCCGCCGGTGCAGATGAGATTTGTCACTCACGCGGCGGGCTGGAACCAGAACCTCCGCGCGATCGCTGTAGGCGACGAGCGAGAAGTAGTCGTCTTCGGAAAGCCGATCGACGAGCTGACTCGCGGCTTGTTTTGCCTTCTCGAGTTTGGCGCCGGTCATTGAGCCGGAACGATCCAGCACCACGGCGAGGTTCAGCGGTGTGCGTTTAGCCTTCTTCGGCCGTGCCGCCGCTTCGAGACCGATCTTGACGATCACTTCCTGCGGCGAACCCCGGAGGATCACATCGCGATCCGGTTCGAGTTTTACGCGCAGCGTTTCTCCGGCGGCAAGGCTGGATCCCAGTCCCAGCGCCAGACCAAGGCAGACAAGCATTCGTTTCATGAACCCATGGTTGCGCAAAGCAACAGCGCGGGTGTCAGCGGGCGGCAAAAGAGTTGTAAAACTTTTGTGAGGCGCCGAAAGGTGCGGCCGCCTGGAGAACCAGAGACTCTGCAATCTACCGTCGGGTTGTTGCGAGAATGTCACTTTGGCGTCATTGGCGCGCCACGGGAGCGGGCAATGTTGCTGGAGAAAATCAAAGCCAGAGGAACCATGATCTCGATGTTGGAGAACAAGAGGATGTTCCCCGCGGGTTCGCCCGTGAGGGACGAGTTGAAATTTGATCGCGCAATGCGGATGGAGGCGGACGCCTGTTCGCGCATCAGGCGTGTCGAGGTTGGCTCTTATTTGATGCTTCTGCGGAAGCATCATTCCACAAGGCGAACCTCTCTGCGGTCAGCCGCAGTTTCGAATTGAGCCGGACGGTGGCTTCTCAAGTTCAAGTTCAGCATTCCAGGGAAGCTGCCGTTCCGGCGAACGAACTGCTGTGGCGGAGAAATGTGACAAAAGTGTGAATTGCGCGTGGATTGGCTTCGCCTTGATGTGTGGGAAGGCCACGAAACACAGCGTGGAACGGTGAATGGCGCTGTCACACAATTGTAACAATCCCGACCTTTGGCCGTAACAGGCCGCCTCCACCCTTTTGCCGGAACCTGAACTTGAACAAATGAAAAACAAACAACTGAAACGAGTCGTGGCGGCCGCCGGCGCAGCCCTGGCCTGTTCGGCAGTGCCGCATGCGAGCGGGCAAACGGTGGACGCTCTGCTCGATAAACTGGTCGATAAAGGCGTTCTCACCGTTAACGAAGCCAATACGCTGAAGGAGGAATCCGACAAGGGATTCACCACGGCATACTCCGTGAAGAGCGGCATGCCGGATTGGGTGACATCGTTGAAGTTCAATGGCGACCTGCGGGCGCGTTACGAAGGTTTCTATTCAGATGGCTCGTTCGTGCAGGGCGGTCGCACCAATGCGTTTGGCGATCGCAGTCGCTTCCGTTACCGGATGCGTTTCGGCGCGACGGCGGTGTTGAAAGACAATTTCGAACTCGGCTTGCGCTTCACCTCCTCGGAGTCTGCCAGTGGCGGCAGTGGTGGCGATCCGATTTCCGGTAACACCACCATGCAGGACAATGCGTCGAAGAAGCTGATCTTCCTCGATCTCGCCTACGCCAAGTGGACGCCGCTGAATTCACCCGATTGGACCGGGACGTTGATCGTCGGAAAGATGGAGAATCCATTTGTATTTTCTGACATGGTGTTCGATGGCGACTACACGCCCGAAGGCGCGGCCATTCAGCTTGGCTACACCCTCAGCGACAAACACAGCCTGAAGTTGAACGCAGGCGGCTTCGTTTTGGATGAGATCGGCAACGAGAGCGAGGATCCTTACATGGTCGGTGCCCAGTTGCGTGCGGATTCGGCCTGGACGACGAAGCTGCAAACTTCAGCCGGTATTGCGGCGCTGGCAATTCTCGGCGAGGACGGGCTGGCGAACTCGATTACAAATCTGGGCAGCGTGGCGGCCAATCCGGTGCCCAACCAGAACCGCGGCAACACGCGAGAGAATCGTTCCGGGTCAAACATCGGCGGTCTGGCCGGCGCGCTGGCGGAGAACTTCTACCCGATGGTTGCCGATGTGTCCCTGACCTACACGCTCGACAAGATGTGGGCCTACAAGGGCGCATTTCCAATCAAGCTCGGCGGCGAATACATGCACAACTTCGGCGCGGAAGAAAACAACGTCGGGTACGCCGTGGGAATCACCTTCGGCAAATCGGGCAAAAGGGGACTTTGGGATTTGAGCTACCGTTACAAGGTTCTCGAAGGGGACGCCTGGTACGAAGAAGTGGTGGATTCGGACTTCGGCGCGCTTTACATGACGGCGCCCACGGGCGGTTCGGTCGGTTATGGCGCGGGAACGAACGTGCGCGGCCACGTGGTGAAAGCGTCGTACTCGCCGTATGATTCCGTCACGCTGGGTGTGACTGGATTTTTCACCGACCTGATCAACGAAAATCCGGCGGGCTCGGAAAGCGAAATGACCCGGCTGCAGGTGGACGCGAGCTGGAAGTTCTAAACTGAAATGGGAGCGGGGTTTTCAAGCTGCGCTCCCGAACCAAAATCAAATTTCGAAACTACTATGAAGAACACATTGAAAACTCTCGGTGCGGCCCTCGCCACGTTTGCGATCGCCGCGGCAGCCCAGGCTGGAACGATCACCGTCAAGGGCTCAGACACGCTGGTGATTCTCGCTCAGAAATGGGCGGAGGTTTACATGGGCAAGAACGCTGACACCAAGATTCAGGTGACCGGCGGCGGCACGGGCACCGGCTTTGCCGCGCTTCAGAACAAATCCACGGACCTTTGCAACGCTTCGCGCCCGATCAAATCGGCCGAAATGAGCAAATGCGTGGCAATCTTCGGCAAGCGCCCGACCGAATACAAGGTCGCCATCGACGGCCTGTCCGTTTACGTGAGCGAGGGCAATCCTGTGAAGGAACTCACGGTCGAACAGCTGGAGCAGATCTTCACCGGCAAGATCCGGAACTGGAAGGAAGTGGGCGGACCGGACCAGGCGATTACGGTTTACAGCCGCGAAAACAGCTCCGGCACTTACGAGTTCTTCAAGGAGCACGTGTTGAAGGGCAAGGATTTCGTGGCAAGCGCGCAGACGATGCCCGGGACAGCGGCTGTGTTGCAGGCGGTCGCCAAGGATAAGGGCGGCATCGGATACGGCGGCGCGGCGTACGGCGCGGGTGCGAAGCATCTCGCGATCAAAGCGGACGCGGGTTCGGCCGCGGTCGAGCCGACGGAAGAAAACGTCGTCAGTCAGAAATATCCGATCTGGCGTTATCTCTACATCTACCTGAATCCGGCGCTGGATAAGGGCGAAGTCGGCAGCTACTTGAAGTGGATTCGAAGCGATGACGGCCAGAAAGTTGTGAAGGACATCGGCTACTTCCCGATCCCGGCAAATCTTCGCGAGAAATAGTTTGGGGTGGGACCAGATTGGCTTTCTGGATGGGAACTGCGCGGGTCGGCCGGGCCGATGAGGACTGGCCAAGCCGATCCGCGTTTTCTAATTTCTGACCGCTCATGCCACATCGCTACAACGCAGGACATCGGCCCATCGGCTGGATGGGAATGAAGCGCGGGCACAAAGCCCGTCCGCTCGAATGGCTGGCCGAGAGATTCATCCTTGCGGTCTCGCTATCCACCATCCTGATGGTGTTGCTGATCTTCCTGTTTGTTGCGCGTGAAGCGGTGCCGATTCTATTCGGCCAGATGAACAGCGCGTTGATCAAGGATGTGATCCCGGTCGAAAAGATGGATTCGCTTTCGCCAAAGGAACTCCAGGCTTACCTGGATATTACGCCGGAACAGCAAAAGAACCTCGATCGCGAAACACTGCAGTTGATGATGGAGATCAAGGCCGAAGCGGCGAAGGAACTGCCCGAATACGTGCGCAACGACAAGGACGCACGCGTGAATACGACCGAATGGCGCTACATGCTGCTGCCGCATCAGTGGACCGGCTACGACAAGCCGGAGTTCATCTGGCAGCCGGTCGGCAACATTCACAAATACAACATCGTTCCGCTGCTGGTTGGCAGCCTGAAGACAACGCTGATTGGATTGCTCTTCTCGGTGCCGCTGGCAGTGGGCGCGGCGATCTACGTTTCGCAGCTGGCACGGCCGCGTGTGCGCGAAGTTGTGAAACCCGCGATCGAACTTCTCTCCGGCATTCCATCCGTGGTGGTCGGCTTTTTCGCGCTGCTGGTGATGGCGACCGTCCTGCAGAACCTGTTTGGCTACGAAACCCGGCTCAATGCATTTGTGGCTGGCATTGCGCTGGGATTCGCGGTGATTCCGATTGTGTTCTCCATTGCCGAGGACGCGCTGACCAGTGTGCCTCGCAGCTACACCCAGGCGGCTTTGGCGCTGGGCGCTTCGCGCTGGCAGACCGCGTGGCAGATCGTCTTTCCGGCTGCGCTGCCGGGCGTGTTCGCTTCGGTGGTTTTGGGGTTCGGACGCGCGATCGGCGAAACGATGATCGTGTTGATGGTCTGCTCCGCCAGCGTCGTTTCATGGAGCATCTTCGATTCGGCCCGCAGCATCACCACCACCATTGCCGCTGAGATGGCGGAAGCGGTTTCCGGCGGCCATCACTACCGAATCCTTTTCACGCTGGGCGCGCTATTGTTTGCGGTCACTTTTGCTTCAAACATGGCCGGCGACATCGTCATGCACCGGTTGAAGTCGCGATTGGAAGGGAGGAAAGCATGAACCCGGCCGCGGCTCCAATGGCGATGAGAAAGGATTTCCGAAGCGAGCGTTTCGACTTTGGTTCCTTCTTCTTCAGCGGACTGACAGGTTTGGCCACCTTGCTGATTCTGGCGATTCTCGCGGTCATCCTGCTCAACATTCTGATGAATGGCTGGAGCGGCCTGTCCTGGCGGTTTGTCTCCACGATTCCGAAAAAGGACTTCTTCAACCCCGCCACCACGGGCGTGCTGCCGATGATCATCGGCACTACGATTCGCGTTTTCGTGATGACGATCTTCGTGATCCCGGTG
>CAMLLE010000291.1 GCA_946480555.1 uncultured Verrucomicrobia subdivision 3 bacterium | reverse complement strand
GCAGTGATGTTTGCACAGCCATAATCGACGGTGACCGCGCCTGCTGTGCCCCCGGTGCGTTTCACAGTGAGATTGATTCCATTTGTGTTTTCACGCGCACTCACGGATGCGGCAGCGATCTGGATTACGCCACCTGAATCGTCATCCTTGATCGTGACACTGGCGGTGGTGTTCGTTCCGAGCGCCGCGCCGCCGGACGGATGATGGATGACCACCGAGAACGTCTCGTCCAGTTCGTCCAACGAATCGTTGAGAACGCCGACATTGAAGGTTTTGCTGATCACCTTGGGACCAAACGTGAGTGTGCCGTTCGTGTGAATGAAATCCGATCCGCCGACTGCCGAGTTATTGAGCGTATAGAAGTTTACAGTCGCGGGCAGTTTGCTGCCGCCGAGGCGCCGGACGGTGATCGGAACGGATTTTCCTTTTTCGATTGCTGTGAAGCTGGAGCGGCTGAACTGGAATGTGCCGGCGTCGCGCACTTCATTATCAAGAATGGTCAGCACAGCATTGCTGCGGTTCCCGAAAATGGCGTTGCCGGTCAGTTGCGACAGGCTGAGGTTCACCGTTTCGCTGCTTTCCAAAAGGGAATCGTCGGTAATGGGAACGGAAATGTTGGTTGAGGTGACGCCGTCGCCCAATGTGATCGTTTGCGAAACGGCCGTGTAATCCGCGCCATTCAGAGAGGTGCCGTTGGCGGTGGCGAGGTTGAACGAAACGATTCCTGATTCGTTTCCGGCGCGGGTGATCGTCAGCAGCGCCGTTCCGGAGTCTTCCGCAGCGCTGAAATTCCTGCTGGTGAACTGCACTCGCGATCCTCCGAGGTTGGGAAGCGTCTGTAGCGCGAACCGGGTTTCGCGATAGAAGCCGCCGAGATTCGGAGCGGCAGGAGCGAAGTTCGTGTTCACATCCACGCCGCGAACGAAGATCAAGCGGCCCACGTAATTGGATCCGGCATCCAGTTCATCCGCGGGAATGGTGAAGGAACGATTAGTCGCGGCCAGCGCGCCGGGATCGGGCACCGCCGGTGAACTGTAAACCGGTGAGTCATCGCTGGCTTCGGATAATTCCACCATCACGAAATCGCGCGAGGTCGCGTTTGTGAACGGATCCCAGGAAATCAGGATGGGAAACTCGTGTTCGGATTCCTGCAGGTCCTGCCAGTTGGAAATATGCGGTACGGGCGGGTATGCGTCCTTCAATAGCTTCAGAGCCGGTTTGTTCGTTCCCGCCGGGCTGACCACGTTGAAGGTGTAAGTGCCGTTTCCAAAGGCAGCATCCAACTGCGCCTTGGTCGTGAATGCCTGGTTCAATTCGAACAGACCGTCGTCCTCCGACATAGCTCGCGCCGGTTTCTTGGGCAACGAGAGCGTGACGCCGGAAACGGAATTTGACGCCGCCACGGCCGAGAAGAACCGGTAGGGATGCTCGGCCGGAATGGAGACCGGCGCGGCGGAGTTCGTTTGATGGTACTGCTGGCCTTTAACTGCGAGGAAACTCTCGATTTCAGAGGCTGGGAGCGATCCCACGGCGCCAAGCAGTACAACGGGCAGGAATAGATGTCGCTTCATGAGTGGTTACGATGTCGGATTATCCGCCGTTTTCTTAAGTGAAGACTTTTGGTGACGGGAAGCGGGGAATGCGGACGGGTAGCGTTGCCTGGTTTCAAGCCGTCAGTTTCCCGAGCTGGATTGAGGTGCATCCCCCAGTTGTTCCCAAGGTTTCAGCAAGGAAGGGTGGGGGAAACGAAAGGACGACTATGAGATCATTGATCAGCTATAAACATCGAAAATTGATTGGCGGGCTGGCGGCTTCGGTTGCCTTTGCGGCCGCAGTTCATGCCGCGGATACCCCCGCGACGTCACAAACCACCCAGGGTTCCGGCGCATCCAAACTTTCCGGCAACATAGAGGAGAAGGGGGGCAAATCGCACACCGCAAGCATGCCAAAGGACGCACGCTCTTTTCTGAAGGACGCCATCGAAGGAAACTCCGCGGAAATTGCGTTGGCCCAGGTGGCGGAACGGAAGGCGCAGAACCAGGAGTTGAAGCAATACGCGCAGATGCTTCGCCAGGAGCATTCGCAGGCAAACCAGCAGCTGCAACCGCTCGCGCAGAAGCATGGGCTTTCGGTGAATCAAACGCTGGATTCCAAGCACCAGAAGAAGCTCGATAAAATGCAGGCCCTCTCGGGCGCGGAGTTTGACCGGGAATACGCCACCGCGATGCTGAAGGATCATCACAAGACGATCGCGAAGTACGAAGCAGCCAGCCGCAACATCCAGGATCCGGACGTCCAGCATTACGTGCAGACGACGCTGCCAAAATTGCGACAGCATCTTCAGCACGCCCAGCAGACCGCGCGCGTCGTGGGTGTGGACCAGGCAACCATCTCTTCGATTGTAAGAGACCAGGATTCCATGGGCGGAGCAGGGGATTCGTCCGACAAATCGGTGGGACGCGATGCAAGCCCGCAGGAGAAGGATTAACCAACAGGAAAGTTCGACGTTCATCAGGAGCGGTTCCGCAAAGGTGCCGCTCCTGTTTTTTTGTTTAGTTGTCGCGCCCGGCGATGGAATCGCGATTCAGTCAAAAAAGGACCAGAAAAGCACAATAGCCGTGTGTCGGCAGTCGTGGCTTTCTTCGATAGTGCGGCAGAGTCCGGCTTCGGGATCGCCGTTGATCTACGAGGTCGGGCCACACTGATTATGATCCAAGTTAAGCCCGATCGCACAGCATGGCTCAAAGGAGGCGAATCAAAGTGCAACTCCGGTCCGCGGGAATCCGCACACCCGCGACGCCTCGTCTTGCTGGGCGCACCCGGCGTGGGCAAAGGCACCCAGGCTGAACTGCTTTCGGAACGCCTCGGCGCGTGCCACCTGTCCACGGGTGATATTTTTCGCGCCGCCAAGACTCTCGACGCATGCGAATGCACTCCTTCAATGGCGCGGGCCCTTGATGCTATGCGCCGCGGCGAGCTGGTTTCTGACGAAACAGTCTTGGGATTGATCGCCGAACGCTCCGGTTGTCTGCGCTGTCGCGGCGGGTTCCTGCTTGATGGATTTCCGCGCACCGTCGCTCAGGCGGAGGCGCTTGAAAAAGTTCTCACTGCCCAAAGCGTGACTCTCGAAGTCGTGATCAGCTACGACATGCCAATTGAGAAGATCGTGGCGCGTTTGAGTGGGCGACGCACGTGTTCAGTCTGCAAAGCGGTTTTCCATACGGTCACCAAGCCTTCAAAGATCGGCGGCGTCTGCGACCACTTCGGCGGCAGCCTGTTCCAACGCGAAGACGATCGGCCGGAATCGGTTCGCGTGCGCATGGAATCTTACGAGAAAAGCACCGCGCCACTGGCCGCGTTTTACGAAAAGAAGGGAATTTTGGTTTCCGTCTCTGCTGAAGGTACGCCAGAAGAAATCTACGAACGCACCATCCGGGCGTTGGAAGAGCGAAGGTTCTGAGGATTTGAATCCAGCCCGCAGAACAGCGAAGCGGGAAGGGCTCAACCCGGTTTCTGATATTCGGGCAGACGTCGATTTCTGTCAGAGGCGGTCAGACCGTGGTCTGTTGCAGCTCATTGGTGCGTGCGCTGCGGGATCGCCAGCATGTCTCCCACTTTGATCCGCTTCAAATCCACGTTCGGATTCGCGGCTTGCAAGTCAGAGAGGCTCACGCCGTATTTCATCGCAATGCTCGCCGGCGTGTCACCCCGGTTCATCATGTAAGCGTGGGTGCGGAGATTCCGGGTGATCGTTGGATCGATCGGCATCGGGGGAACCGGTGGTTCGTCTGATGGAAGATCGGGAACATTCTCGCCCAGAGCCAGCGCGCTCGCCGTGGTCTGGCGCAATTCAATTTCCTTCAATGCGACGGCGCGTTGTGCCGCGGTCAGGTTGGTGTTTGCATTGATGCGTCCAATCTCCTGGCGGGTGGCTTCGTTGATTTCGTAGAACGTTCCCGCTGCTTCCGGTGCGCCAGCATTCTGCGCGGCGGCATAAGCTTCGCGATAGGCGGCGTCTCGCATGGCAATCATCTCATCGTATCGCGTCGGCCCCAGCGCCGTGCGCATGGCATTCTCGCGTTGTTGGGCCAGGTTCGTACGTTCGAGATTCGCGTTTGGATCGGTGCGGCCGGCCAGCGCCTGCAATTGTTGATCAATCAAGTCGGTGGCACGGAACAGCGCGCGAAACTCCTCTGGCGTGGTGCTGAAATGCCGGAGCGCACCCAGTTCCGAACGAAGGTTGCTTGCGTTTTGCGAATAGCGCAGGAGGTATTCCTCGAGTTGCCGCGGGCTCAGCACTTTCGCCAGTTCACGTCGTGTATCCTCCCGCAGTTTCGCCAGTTCCGCCGCCTGAGTGGCGGGGTCGCGTTGAGCGTTTGCAGCGCGAAATGCCTCCAGCCGTTCCTGCGATTGCATGGCGATCTCCTCCACGGTTTTCTTCACATCCATGGGCAGCACGCCGAGCACCGGGCCGTCAAGCGCCACGCCCGGACGCGAAGGACGGGGGAGGTTGAGGAGGTCGCCGGTTTCCCAATTGGCTCCCAGCAAGCTGGTGAGCAAACTTCGGCGTTCCATTTCAATCTGACGCGCTTTTTGCGTCGCCACCCGGACGACATTGCTGTCGGGCCGGCTGCGCCACCATTGTTGCTCCGGTGTTACCAGTTCGGTGGCGAGGCGTTGTGCGAACAGCGTGTTTACATCGGCGATGATGATGTCGCGGATGGTCTGCTCCGGGCAGCTGATCGAGCGGAGATTGGCGATGTAGGTTGGGTAATCCTCGGCTTCGACCTGACCCCACGTGAAGAACTGCCGGCGAACAATGAGGTTCGTTTTGACAGTGGGTTCACTGACTTCAGATTCCGCCGGCTGAGAAGGCGGTGTGCTGCGGGCAGCGAGCCATATGGCAGCCAGAACGAAGTTCAAGCCAAGCGAGATGAAAAATAGTCCGCGCCACCGCATAAGCTATGGAGCATCGGTGCCACAGCGGATTCCAAATTGCAACGTCCAAAACAATGAGTGCGGGAAATCGGGCGCGACCGGACACGAGAACCACAGTTGTGTGAGGTTCACCATCCGGTGACTCTTACTCCACCAATTGATGCTGCATGGCGTAGT
>CAMLLE010000290.1 GCA_946480555.1 uncultured Verrucomicrobia subdivision 3 bacterium | reverse complement strand
GCCGGCAAGCGACGATTACCACGCTCTCGAGCAACGCGTTCTTTCGAATCTCGGGCCCATCTCCGCGCTACGCCGGATCGCAGGTGTGCGGCCAATGTCATGAGGACATTCACAACAACGAGATGCACACGCGGCACGCCGAAGCGCTGCAAACGTTGAAGAACATTGGGCAGCAGAACAACGCCAGCTGCCTGCCGTGTCACACGGTTGGCTACGGTCTGCCCACGGGATTCACATCTGAACTGGCCACGCCGAAACTGGCCGGAGTGCAATGCGAGAACTGTCACGGCCCTTCCGCGGCGCATGCGGCAAACGAAGAAGATCCCACGTTGCGGCCGCGCAAGGACATCGCAGCGCAAGTCTGCGGCGGCTGCCATACGGGTTCGCATCATCCGACTTACGATGAGCTCAGCCATTCCGGGCACTTCAGGGTGACGGAAGACATGAGCGCGGTCAGCCGCGTGGACAGCTGCGCGCGCTGTCATTCGGGCTCGGTGCGGCTGGCGATGCTGGATGGAATTGCAGCCACGAACATGATGCATGACGCCAATGTCGGCATCACCTGCGTTGTCTGTCACGATCCGCACAAGCAAACCGCGCATCCTGCGCAGCTGCGGAATCCCATCGCATCGACAAACGATTTCGTGCTCACCACAGCAACGAATTTCCTGAGCGCCTACAACGAGAATGTGAACATTTGCGCGCAGTGTCACAATCATCGCGGCGCCACCTATACCAGCAGCGGGCGTCCGCCGCATCATTCGCCGCAATACAACATGCTGCTCGGCACAGTTGGCGAACTGACTTCGGGCACGAGACCTTACAGGCCAGCGGGGCACGCGACCATGATCGACAAGCAATGCGTCGCCTGCCACATGCAGAAGGAGGAATACGTCAGCGAAGCGCAGCCCGCGTTGACCGGACACGGTTTTCATGTGGAGAACTACAACAACTGTTTCCAATGCCATCCGTTTCCGGAGTTGCTGACGATGTTCACGACGGTGTCCGTCTCGAACCAGATTCAACAGCTGAAGCTCGCGTTGGATTTGTGGGCGACCACGAAGGCGCCGCTCACGTTGCGGACCAAGTATGGCGCCCGTGCCTGGGAATACACCTCGGCCGGCAGTTTGTCTGGCGGTGGTTCCGGACCGGGTTCGTCCGAACAGGCCCAGATTCCGGACGCGATCAAGAAGGCGCGGTTCAATCTTTACATCGTCCAGTACGACGGCAGTTTCGGTGTCCACAACGGGCCGCACGCGATCTCGCTCCTGGAATCAGCGCGCACCTGGATTCAGTCCGAGTTGGACAAGTGAACCACGCATCCACACACGCATGAGAATTTCAGATCGATTCAAACGGGCCGCAGCGATCCGCTGGGGCGCTTTGGGCGTTGTGTTGGTGGGCGCGACGGTGGGTTTGATGGCCTGCCGGACAGTGAATCGCGCGGTGGTGGCGCTGCCGGATTATCCCGGCGCGAAATACATTGGCTCGAAGGAATGCGAGCAATGCCATGACACGATTTACCGCGATTTCCAAACGGCGGATCATGCCCGGCTGATCACGGGGGGCGCAAACGCGTTGAACGCCGGTTGTGAATCGTGTCACGGCCCGGGCAGCGCGCATTCAGATTCCGGCGGCGAAATCAAACCGCCGTACAGCTTTTCGTCCGGCCGGCCGCAAGCGAAAGGCGCGCTGGGAATGCAGGGCGTCGATCCAGTGCGCGCCACGGAGGATGTCTGTTTTCAATGCCACGCCAATGTTCGCGGTGAGTTCAATCTGCCGCATCATCATCCCGTGCCGGAAGGCAAGATGACTTGCATCCAATGTCATCCGCCGCACAAAGGCATCGCGCATACGGGAGGCAGCACGCGGCTCACTTCGAAGGAGGAGAATTGCCTGCAATGTCATCCGGCCCAGCGCGGGCCGCACGTTTTCGAGCACGAAGCCATGCGTGAAGGCTGTTCGAGCTGTCACACCGCTCACGGAAGCATCAATGCGAAGATGCTGACGGAGCGGGATTCCAATCTCTGCCTCAAGTGCCATTTCCAGCAGGTGCAGGGGAATACGATTCTGATTGGCGGCTTCGATCACACCGTTCGCGTGCAGCAGGGGAGTTGCTGGACGGCTGGCTGCCACGAAGCGGTCCATGGTTCCCGGGTAAATTCGTCCCTCCGCTACTAACGCCAACCCTCGACGCGAATGAAAAAGAAAGCTCTGAAGATGAAAGCGGAAAGCGGAAAGCGGGAATGCGGGAAAGGCGGCATGATGTCGATGCTGACGCGCTTGTGGCCGCAGCTTTTTCTCGGCGTTTCACTGACCGCATGTGGAGCGCAGTTGCTCGCGGCGGAAACCGAGGCGGCGAAGGAGGAAAAGGCGGACGAGAAAAAGGAAGAGGAGAAGGAACTGACGCCGGAACAGATGTTTGAGGGCGGGGAAGAAGTGCTCAGCAACTGGGTTGAACTGGGCTACGGCGGAATGCTGACCTCAGGCAGCATGGGAGCGGCGCAGGAACGGCTGCATCTCGGCGATGGGATGTTCGGCGGCATCGAAGACCTGCATTACCAAAAGCAGGTGAACAAGGAGATTTTGTTCACGACCGATCTTCGAGCGATGCCGGGCCAGGAAGATTATTCGCTGAAGCTCAGCATTGCGCGGGAGAAACTGGGTTTCGTGAAGTTCCGCTTTGAGCAGTTTCGCACCTGGTACAACGGCACCGGCGGTTATTTCGCGCCGGAGGATTTGTCACTTCAACCAGAGAACGAGCTGATGTTCCTGGACCGCGGTGAGGTCGGACTCGTGGCGGGGCTGACATTGAAGAATCTGCCGCAGATCACATTTGAATACGCTCACCAGTTTCGAAACGGGGAGAAGAGTTCGACGTCATGGGCCCCGGTGAATCTCGGCGCGCATTCGGCGAGTTTCACGGGTACGCGCGGAATTGGGCCGGCGTTTTGGGACATCGACGAACAGCGTGACATCTTCAAACTGGATTTGAAGCATCAGGTCAAGAAGACCGAACTCGGCGCGGGCGTCCGCTACGAAATTTCGTCCACGGACAACGCGCGGAAAGTTCTGTTCCGCCCAACGGAACCGAACGAACGGCACCTCACGCAACGCGAAGGCTCGAGTGACGATCTCTTCAGCGCACATGCGTGGTCGGAAACCTGGTTCAAGCCGAACCTGATGCTCTCGTCTGGCTTCCTGTTCGCAAATCTGGACGGCAGCTTTTCGGGCAGCCGCATTTACGGAGACGACTTCGACGTGCTCTACGCGCCGAGTTCCTTGAACGGCGCGGGATTCATCGACATGGATGGACTGCTGCACCAGAAGGAATACGTCCTGAATCTGAACCTGATGACGATTCCACTGAAGGAACTGACGATCGTGCCTTCGGTGCGGCTCCAGCTCGAAGACTGGAATTCGGAATCCATCGCGACGCCGACGTCTGGGGCCGCGGGAGCTGGAGCGCCGGTGTTCTCCGAATCTGATGGAGATTCACTTGATCTGCAGGAGCGCCTGGATGTGCGTTACAGCGGCGTGACGAACTGGGTTTTCTACACGCGCGGCGAATGGACGCAGGGCGACGGCCAGTTGAACGAGAACGGCGGACTTGGCCAGGCGATCGATCGCCGAACCGACAGCGACCGGCTTTTCCAGAAATACACGGTGGGCGCGCGTTGGTATCCGTCGCGCAGCGTCACCTTCGATGTGGGCGGCTATTACAAGCGCAACAGCTACGATTACGACCATCGCGAAGACAACACGCCGAATTCAGGGTCGAGCCGCTATCCGGCCTATTTGCTGATGCAGAACTTCAGCACGTGGGACGGAAACATCCGCGCGACCTGGCGTCCGGTGAACCGGCTTACGCTTGGCGGGCGTTACGAATATCAACTGGCCAGCATCGACACGACGCCGGATGCGCCAGCCGGCCAGAATACGGAACAGACTTCAGACATGACCCGCCACATACTCGGCGGCAATGTCAGCTGGGTGCCGGTATCGCGTTTGTCGCTCCAGCTCGGCGCCAACTACGTCATCAGCGAAACGCGGACGTCCGGCGACGATCTCGGATTTACGCGCGCGACACTTTCGGCGCAGAACAACTATTGGACGATCAACTTCAACACGACGGTCGTCGTCGATAACAAGACGGATTTGAACCTGGGCTACTTTCATTATCAGGCCGAGAACGGCCGGACTCACACCGTGGACAACCTTCCACTCGGCGCGGAACGATTCGAGCACGGCGTCACCGCACTCGTGACGCGGCGGTTGAGCGAGAATCTGCGGCTGAAAGTGCGATACACATGGTTCACCTCGGAGGATAACGCGTTTGGCAGCCAGAACGACTTTGACGCGCACGTTCTCTTCACGAGCCTGCAGTATCGGTTTTGAGGGCCGCCCGTTTCTTTGAACCAAACGAAAACGCGAGCCCGTTTTCGGAGCTCGCGTTCTGGTTGAAAGCTGTCGGTGGTGCTTGCGCTATTTTCCAAGGACCTTCTTCACCCAAACCTGGTTGTCCAGATACCAGCG
The DNA here is from genome assembly GCA_946480555.1 of uncultured Verrucomicrobia subdivision 3 bacterium. The sequence goes on along the minus strand of CAMLLE010000290.1, from coordinate 582 downwards.
CACGGTTTCGCGAATTCCCTTCTCGAAGGTGTGAGCCGGGACCCAGCCCAGTTCCTTCTGGATTTTGGAGGCGTCGATGGCGTAACGCCGATCATGGCCGGGGCGATCCTTCACATACGTGATCAGCTTTTGCGAATTGCCGCCGAGCTGCGGTGCGAGTTCGTCGATCAGATCGCAAATCAGTTTCACGATGTTGATGTTCGCCCATTCGTTGTGGCCGCCGATGTTGTAGGTCTCGCCGAGTTTTCCGTTGTTCAGCACGGTCCAAAGCGCTTCAGCGTGGTCGCGGACGTAGAGCCAGTCGCGCACGTTCAGGCCGTCGCCGTAAACGGGGACAGGCTTTCGCGCGAGCACGCTCTGGATCACCACGGGAATCAGTTTCTCCGGAAATTGAAACGGCCCGTAGTTGTTCGAGCAATTCGTGATCACCGTCGGCATGCCATACGTGTGATGATACGCGCGCACGAGCATGTCGCTGGACGCCTTGCTGGATGAGTAGGGGGAGTTCGGCGCGTAAGGCGTCGTCTCAGTGAAATAGCCGGTCGCACCGAGGCTGCCGTAAACTTCATCCGTCGAAACGTG
>CAMLLE010000289.1 GCA_946480555.1 uncultured Verrucomicrobia subdivision 3 bacterium | reverse complement strand
CGCAAAGCTCCGTCATTTCCATCGCGCAAAGCCATGACGGTTATCTTTGGATCGGAACGCTGAATGGATTGGCGCGCTTCGACGGGCTCAAGTTCACGCTCTTCGATGAAAGCAACACTCCTGGTTTGAACAGCATCCGCGTGCTGAATCTGTTTGAAGACAGTCGCCGCCGACTCTGGGTCGCGATGGAAAATGGAACCGTCTCGATGATCGAAACCAACGGCCTGGTGCAAACGTTGCGCCTGAGCGAAGGAACGAGCGGCGGACGATTCATGCTGACGGAAGATGGCCGCGGCGTCGTCTGGATGCTGACAGGCACCGGCTTTCTGGGCCAGTTTCACGAAGACAAACTCAGCGTCACATTCGCTGGCAGCAAAGCGATCGCGGCGGAAACGAATCTCGTCTGGCTCGGTTTCGACGATCGAACTGTCGCCGTTCAGAGCACATCCACTCCCGCGACTGCATTGATTGTCGCCAATGAAGTTCCGCTCAACGGCCGGCTGGATTTGCTGCTCGCCAGCAAACGCGGCGGTTACTGGCGGCTCGACGGCCGGGTTCAGAAATGGAACGGCGCGCAACGCGAACGCGATCTTGGAGCATATCCCTGGGGCAGCACCCCCGTCTTCGCTGCGTGCGAAGATGCCGATGGCAATCTGATCGTCGGCACGTATGGCAACGGCGTGTACTGGTTTCAGCCCGATCGCAAAGTGATTCACATTTCAAGCGAGCTTTTGCACGCCTACGTCCTTTCCGTGGCTGTCGATCGCGAGGGCAATCTTTGGATCGGCACCAACGGCGGCGGGTTGCATCGGCTGCGGCGCCGCGCCTTCAGCACCTTGCGAGAGTCCGAAGGCCTGGTTGTGCAATCGGTTTGTCCGGACGCGAACGGAGGATTGTGGATCGGCTACAACGGTGAAAGTCGCGTGGATTATCTGCTCAACGGCACGAATCGTACGCGGCTCATCATCGAAGACCCGCGCCTGCGTTCGTTCTGCGATGTGAAGTCGGTTTTTGTCGATCGCTCCAACCGGATGCTGGCGGGAATCCGTTTTAACGGCGACCAGCGCGAAATGCCGCGGCGGCTGTTTGAATTCGCCACCAACCGGTTTCGCGCCATTGGCAATCTCCCCATCGCAAATGAGAACATCTCAGTGCTGTTTCAGGATCGCTTCGATGCAATCTGGATCGGCCAGCAAAACGGACTGGTGCGCTGGACGCCGGAACGCGTTGACGCGTTTGGCAGCGCCAGCGGGCTGGCGGGCGACGAGGTCCGCGCCGTTTGTGAAGATCGCGCCGGAGACATCTGGGTGGCCACAGGAGGCGGGCTCAGCCGCTTTCATACAAATGGGATTCAGGTGTTCCGCAAGGCCGACGGATTGCCGAGTGACGATCTCTCCTGCCTTCATCTGGATTCCCAGGGCGAGCTTTGGGTCGGCACGCGCGGCAGCGGGCTGGCGCGGTATCGCGGCGGAAGATGGATTTCATACACCACCGCATCGGGCCTGAGCGGAAACAGCATCAGCTACCTGATCGAAGATGCCGAAGCGAATCTATGGATCGGTTCGAACGCTGGATTGATGCGCGTTCCACGGCGGTCGTTGGACGAATTCGCCGAAGGCAAAATCGATCGCGTGCTTTGCCGGACTTACGACGAAGCCGATGGCCTGCCGACCCGCGAATGCACGCAAGGATCGCAGCCCTCTGCTGCCCGCACCAGCGACGGCCGCCTCTGGTTTCCGACGGTGAAGGGTCTCGTTTCGATTCATCCCGCCACGTTGCAGAACAATCCATACCATCCGCCGGTTTTGATCGAATCCATCCTTGTCGGTGGCATGCAACAAATCACGAACCGCTTGCGCCCGGCCGCTCCCGGCACACTGGTGATTCCGCCGGGCAAGGACAGTTTGGAGATTCAGTTCACGAGCTTGAATCTCGGTGCGGCCGATCAATCGCGGTTCCGCTACCGTCTCGAAGGGCATGAAGATGATTGGATTTACGCCGGCACCGAGCGCAGCGTGCGCTACACCAAGCTCGCGCCGCGCGAATACCGTTTTCTCGTCAGCGCCGCGAACGAGGACGGAGTCTGGAATCCGTCGCCCGCCGTCCAGTTGATTCGGGTGGAACCGCCGTTCTGGCGAACCGCCTGGTTTCTTGTGACCGCATCGCTGGTTGCGCTCGGCCTCATTGTGGGAACGGTTCACTACCTTTCGACGCAGCGATTGCAGCGTGAACTTGCCGAGCTGAAACGGCAGGAGGAACTGGAAAAGGAACGTGCGCGCATCGCCCGCGATCTGCATGATCAACTCGGCGCGAACCTGACCCAGGTGGCGCTGCTGGGTGAACTGGCGGAGGCGGACAAGGATTTGCCTTCGGAAGTTGAGGAACACGCCAGGCAGATCACCGAGACCGCGCGCGAGACGACGAAGGCACTGGACGAAATTGTGTGGGCGGTGAATCCACAGAACGACACGTTGGACGGATTGGTGAACTACATCTGCAAGTATGCACAGGAGTATTTTGAGCTCGCCGGCTTGCGCTATCGCATCGAGGTGCCGCCGGAACTACCAAAGCTCGCGTTGGAGCCGGATGTTCGTCACAACGTTTTTCTGGCCGCCAAGGAAGCCGTGAATAACGTCGTAAAACACGCGCAAGCTTCGTCGGCCTGGCTGCGGCTGCGGCTCGATACCCGGCACTTTACCCTTGAGATTCAGGACGACGGCAAAGGTCCAGCCGGGATGAACGAGAAGACCGGAAGAAACGGCTTGCGCAACATGCGGAAGCGACTTGAGGATATTGGCGGCAGCTTTTCCATCGCGCCCGCAGCTGAGAAAGGCACACAGGTTCAGCTCACGGCACCAATCAGGAAGACACGTTAATGGCCATCACAGTATCCATTGTCGAAGACAGCGACCGGTTCCGGACCACCATGGCCCGCGTGCTCGATCGCGCGGAAGGTTTCAAGTGCCTCAGCCATTATCCGAATGCCGAGGAAGCGTTGAAACGGCTGCCGCAAGACAAGCCGGACGTCGTGTTGATGGACATCAACCTGCCCGGCATGAACGGCGTGGAATGCGTGCGCCAGCTCAAACAACTGCTGCCGACCGTCCAGGTGATGATGCTGACGGTTTACGAAGACACGGAAAACATCTTCAACGCGCTCGCCGCTGGCGCGACCGGCTACATGCTCAAGCGCACGCCGCAAGCGCAGCTGCTGGAAGCGGTCAAGGAAGTTCATCGCGGCGGATCGCCGATGACGACCCACATCGCACGCAAGGTCGTGTTGTCGTTCCAGAAAGCGGCAGCCACGGCGTCTCCCACGGAAAATCTCTCCCCGCGCGAACAGGAAGTGCTGGACTGCCTGGCGCAGGGTTTTCTTTATAAGGAAATCGCCGAGAAACTTGGCATCAGCTACGAGACCGTCCACACGTACATCCGGCGCATCTACGAGAAACTCCAGGTGCGAACGCGGACGGAAGCAGTGGCGAAATTTCTGAGAAGGTGAGCAGCGTCGGATCGTTGATGCGAAAGTGAATTTCGGCGTCAGGGTTTTTCATCCCAAACCTTCCAACCGTCACTTCACCTTCGTGGCCTCTAGTTTTTCAATCATCTTCCGCAGCTTCTTCAGTGCAATGTTTTGAATTTGACGGACACGTTCACGCGTGACACCAAACTTTTCCCCCACTTCTTCCAGCGTTTTTTCCGGCCCGCCGTCCAATCCAAAGCGCGCCCGGAGAATCGTCGCTTCGCGCGGATCGAGGGTTTTTACCATCTCCTGCAACATGCGCGTGACGGTCTTCTCCTCAAGCTGTTCGTAAGGCGTATCCGCACTTTCATCCTGAACCACCTCGGCGAAGTTGTTGGAATCTTCGTCGCCAATGGGCGCATCGAGCGACGCGGGACGAATGGCTGCAAGCCGCATTTGCGCCACGCGGGACGCTGAAATGCCCAGTTCGCCACCCAATTCTTCATCGGTGGGTTCGCGACCCAATTCCTCCTGCAGCCGCATGGCGGTGCGGCGCATCTTGGAGATTTTGTCCACTAGATGCACGGGCAGGCGAATCGTCTTGGACTGGTTCGCCAGCGCGCGCTTGATCGATTGCTTGATCCACCAGGAGCCGTAGGTCGAAAGTTTTCCGCCTTTTGAGGGATCGAATCGCTCCACCGCTTTCATCAGGCCGATGTTTCCTTCGCTGATCAAATCGAGCAGCGGCAGGCCGATGCCTTCGTAATCGCGGGCAATCTTCACCACGAGGCGCAAGTTGGCTTTGATCATCTGCTCCCGCGCCTTCTTGTCGCCTTTTTTGATGCGCGCCGCGAGTTCGATTTCCTCCTGCGGTGTCAGCAATTTCACCTGTCCGATCTCGCGCAGGTAAAGCTTGATGGCGGTGTCGCCATCATAGCTGGAGCGATCCCGTTCCACGGGCCGGGCGGCTTTGCTTTCCGCTTCCTCGGCGGCAATGATCGCGGCCTGATCCAATTCCATTTCCTCCTGAGGCTGCGTTCCGTTGATCCGTTCCGGCGCGGCTTGGTTCGCAGCCGGGGCGGTGATTTCTTGAACCGGATCGGGTTTCGGCGCCAGGTCCGCCGCGATGGGTGGCGGCTCGTGTTTGCGCCGTGGCGATGGAACCCGATGCGCGTGTGCGCCGTTCCTTGGCATCCCGTTGCGGGCGGATTTGGGCCGAATTACGCGTCCATGCGTGTGGCTCTTGTGTTTTTGCGACCGCGCCTTCGTGTGGTTTTTAGCTTTGGCGACCATATTGACTTGGAACCGCCGGCCTCTGCGCACCGGCTGATTCGGTTTTACCGTTTCAGGGTTTGTCTCGGATTAGCAAAGCGCGTATGTCGCTGGTATGGGGATTGTTGCCCGCATCAATCGCGGCTGCGCGCCACATTCAGCCAGTAAAGCAGCGTCATCACGGAGGAAATCATCGCCGCAACATAAGTGAGCGCCGCGGCGCTGAGCACCCGGCTGACGCCTTCGCGCTCGCCGCCGTGAACAATTCCAAGCTGAATCAGCTGCTCCTTCGCGCGACGGCTGGCATCGAACTCCACCGGCAGGGTGATGACTTGAAAGAACGCGATGATGGAGAAAATCCCGATCGCCACCCAGACCAGCTTGGTCATCCCCAT
>CAMLLE010000288.1 GCA_946480555.1 uncultured Verrucomicrobia subdivision 3 bacterium | reverse complement strand
CCGACGCAGAAGATTGAAACCATTGCCCTGCGCTTCGGTCTCAGGATGGTAGCGCTCACCAAGGGGTCTCACGGCAGCTTGCTGTACCGCCGTGGAGAGTGGTCCGATTTGCCTGTCGAGCCAGTAGTCGTGGCTGACACCGTGGGGGCGGGCGATTCCTTTGCCGCCGCGCTGGTCGTGGGCATGTTGTCAGATTTGAAACTGGACTACGTTCATCGCGCGGCTGCGGAAGTGGCGCGTTATGTTTGCTCGCGCCCTGGCGCCACGCCACCGCTTCCGCCCGAATTTCGCTGCAGGTATGCGCAGCCGCGTACCGCTCAATTGACGGGGTAGCGAACCGTGATTTCCTGCGTGGGTTTCTACTTCATGAAAGATTCAACATACTGGAAAGGGGCTGATCATCAGCGGGTGCGGCCGGCTCGTCATCGGTGGCATATTGCAGGACTGCGCCGCAATCTGAGTTGGCATCTGATGGCTGCCGTGAGCTTGTTCGCAGCGACGTTGTTCGCGTCGCTGAATCTCAATGCGAGTGATTCGGATTTCTACGGCGAACGGTTCCGCCCGCAATTCCACTTCACTCCCGCAACGAACTGGATGAACGATCCGAACGGCATGATGTTTTACGACGGCGAGTATCATCTGTTCTATCAATACAATCCGTTCGGCAATGTATGGGGCCACATGAGCTGGGGGCATGCCGTGAGTTCCAACCTCATGCATTGGCAGCACCTGCCCGTGGCCCTGGCGGAGGAGGATGGCGTGATGATCTTCTCTGGCAGCGCAGTGGTGGACTGGCAGAACTCCAGCGGCTTGGGAACAAACGGCACGTCGCCGTTGATTGCCATTTACACCGGCCATTACACCGGGAAGCCATTGCAGAATCAGAATCTTGCCTACAGCAACGACAAAGGTCGCACGTGGACAAAATATGCCGGAAATCCCGTCCTCGACATCGGCGCGAAGGACTTTCGTGATCCGAAGGTGATGTGGCACGAGCCTACCAAGCGCTGGATCATGACGGTTGCACTTCCGACGGAGCACAAGATTCGCTTCTATGCGTCAACCAATCTCAAGGAATGGATCCCATTGAGTGACTTCGGTCCGGCAGGCGCAACCGGCGGAATCTGGGAATGTCCGGACCTCTTTTCGTTGGCGGTGGAAGGAACAAAAGAACAGCGTTGGGTTCTGATCGTGAACCTTAATCCCGGCGGACCGGCGGGCGGTTCCGGATCGCAATATTTCATCGGACAGTTCGACGGTCAGCGTTTCGTTCTCGACCCGAGCTATCCGTCGTCGGCTGACAGCCAGAACTGTCTCTGGCTGGATCACGGAGCCGATTGTTATGCGACGGTAACCTGGTCTGATGTTCCAAAAGCGGATGGACGGCGCATTGCGCTCGGCTGGATGAGCAATTGGGACTATGCGCAGGATGTGCCGACTTCCCCGTGGCGCAGCGCCATGACCGTGCCGCGCGAAGTTCGATTGCGGAAAACAGCGCACGGCATTGGCCTGGTGCAATCGCCCGTTCGGGAACTGGCATTGCTGCGCGACCGGCATTCGCAATTCAAAGGCGGCAGTATTTCTACAGCGAATGCCTGGCTCGCCCGGAAGAAGATCGCTGGCGACCAGCTGGAACTTTCCGTAGAACTGGCGGCGGCCAGCTCGGGAGTGCAAGGGGTCAAGGTGTTGAAAGGGCAGTCGGAAGAAACCGTGATCGGCGTGGACCGCGACCGCGGCCGGGTGTTTGTTGATCGCGCGCGTTCCGGAGTGAACTTTCATCCGAAGTTTTCTGGCATGCACGACGCCATGCTGATGAACCGCGGAGGCAAGGTAAAACTGCATGTCCTCGTGGACACGTGTTCTGTGGAAGTCTTCGTGAACGATGGTGAAATTGTCTTTTCCGACCTGGTGTTTCCCTCCCCCGGCAGCCGCGAGATGGAATTCTTTGCAGCAGCCGACGGCGCTGCAATCAGCCGGGCGGAGGTTTGGACCTTGAAATCGTCGTGGAAGTGAAGCGAGGCGTTGTGGTGAGGCCAGCCCGCGGGCACGAACATCCTGAGGTGGATCGTTTCCGGTCCTAAGCAAGCAACGCGTCGGGGCGCCGTACTGCTTCGCAATGCTCGTTCACGAGTGACGCGGCAGCCGTGGACCGCGCACATCAGGGTCCGGGCGGGTCAGTTCGCATTGGATGTGAAGCGCGCGTTTGGTGGCTATTTTTCATCGTGCAACTTTTCCGCCACCCTGATCCTTCGCCGGCAATTCCCGTTTTCTCCATAATCCCGTGGTTTCGCCCCATTGTTTTCCAAAAAGATTTTCGTGGAACATATCTTGCGCCGCTCGGGACGGAAAAATAGTTTGGTGCGGCGGGACCACACCGGAATGACAGTGACGGGCATTTAACTTTTATGTCGAACAAACCTCTGACGGCGAAAGAACTCACGGAACTCACGGAAGGATTGAACCGGGTCGCGCGGAACCTCTGGTGGACCTGGAACCAGGAGGCGCAGGAAATCTTTCAGGAGTTGTCACCGCGCGGCTGGCAGAATCTCTACCACAACGCGGTCGCCGTGCTGCGGGAGGTTTCCGATTACGAGCTGCGCGTGCGCCTGCAGGATCCCGCGTTTGCGGATCGCGTCCGCAATGTGCTGGACGCCTTTGCCGCCTACCTCGGCGAGAAGGCGGCGTGGGCGCACAAAACGGCTCCAGCGCTGAACCGAAATCCCGTTGCATACTTCTCGGCTGAATTTGGGTTTCACGAAACACTCCCGATCGCTGCGGGCGGTCTCGGGGTCCTGGCTGGCGATCACGCGAAATCCGCCAGCGACCTCGGCCTGGGCTTTGTCGGCATCAGCCTCTTTTACCGCGAAGGCTACTTTCAACAGGCGATCGACGCGAACAACTGGCAAACGGAGTATTACAACCACCTGAACCCAGCCAACCTGCCGTTGGAACCAGTTTTGGACGAGAAGGGCGAGCCGATCGTTTGCGATGTGGACATCAGCATGAACCGTGTGTTCTTCCGCGCATGGCGGGTGAATGTGGGGCGCGTGCCGGTGCTCCTGCTCGATGCGAATTTGCCGCAAAACGAGCAGCATTTCCGCGATCTGACGTTGCGCGTGTATGGCGGGGACAGCACGACGCGCATCATGCAGGAAATGCTCCTGGGAATTGGCGGCGTGCGGCTGCTGCGCAAGCTGGGTTATCAGCCTTCCACCTTCCACATGAACGAAGGTCATGCGGCGTTTCTGACGCTAGAACTCATTCGCGAAAGAATTGCCGCTGGAAAGAACAGCCAGCAGGCGCAGGAAGAGACGCGAAAAGAATGCCTTTTTACCACGCACACTCCGGTGGAAGCGGGGCACGACCGGTTCAGCCCGGACCTGATGAATTATGCGATGCAGCGGTATCAGACGCAGATCGGTTTGCCCTGGGCCGAAGTGCTCGCGCTGGGAAAGGTCGATCCGAAAAACGCCGCCGAGCCGTTCTGCATGACCGTGCTGGCGCTGAAGCTTTCGCGTGCGGCCAACGGCGTCAGCGAACTTCACGGCGTTGTCTCGCGCCACATGTGGCATTCGCTATATCCGGAAAAGGCAATGGACCAGGTGCCGATCGGCCATATCACCAACGGCATTCATCTGCTCGGCTGGATGAAAGGCCCGGTGCGCCGTTTCTGGCGTTCGCGCCTGACGGGTGGCGGTGCGGCTGCCAGCGGCGACACGACGCAGTTCTGGCGCAGCCGCAATAATTCCTGGGCCGGCGAGTTGAATTCGCCTGAATTCTGGAAGCGGATGGAAGATCCCACGTTCATTTCGGATGAGGAAATCTGGGCGTTGCGCTACAAGCTGCGCCGCGAGTTGATCGAATTCGCGCGCCGGCGTTTGCTCATTCAAGGCCAGCGCCTGACGCACGGCGATTACATCACCTTTGATTCGTTGCTGAATCCGGATGCGCTGACCATTGGGTTCGCGCGCCGGTTCGCGACCTACAAACGTGCGCCGCTGATTTTTCAGCAGATGGAAAATATTGTTCATCTCACGCGCGATAAAGCGCGCCCGGTGCAGTTCATCTTCGCCGGCAAGGCGCATCCGCGGGACGATGACGGCAAGCGCTATATCCAGCACATCATTCACCTCAGCAAATACAGCGACCTGAAGGGCAGCCTGGTGTTCGTGGAGAATTATGACATCCATGTCGCGCGCCAGATGGTTTCCGGCTGCGATGTGTGGCTGAATAATCCGCGGCGCCCGTTGGAAGCATCCGGCACCAGCGGCATGAAGGCCGGTTGCCACGGCTGCCTCAACATGAGCATTCTGGACGGCTGGTGGCGCGAAGGCTACGACGGCACCAATGGCTTTGCCATTGGCGAGGATTCCCATGCGGAATCGGTTGAGGAACAGGATCGTCTGGACAGCGCCAATCTTTACAAGGCACTCACGGAACAGGTCATTCCATTGTTCTATAAACGCGACGAACACGGTTTGCCGCGCGATTGGATCAAATGCATCCGGCGCGCGATGTCCACGCTCGTGCCTCAGTTCACGACCGATCGCATGGTGAAGGAATACACGCAGAGATATTACCTGACGAAGTGATTTTGGCCCGGCGCAACGGTCGTTGAAACCTGTTTCAACTACGCCCACTCCATATCGTAGTCGCGATGGATTCGAAGCATCACATCCTTGTCGCCGAGGATAACGAGGATGACATTTTCATCCTCCAAGCCACGTTGAAGCGGGTGGGCATCCGAAACCCCGTTCAGTTTTGCCGCACGGGCCTGGAGGTCGTGGAGTATCTTCGTGGCGAAGGCGCCTTCGTTGATCGATCGCAGTTTCCCATTCCGCGCCTGCTCTTGCTTGATTTGAAAATGCCCGTGATGAGCGGGCTCGATGTATTGCGCTGGATGCGCGAGAATCCGAAATTCGCCATCAAGCCGACCATTGTGCTCACGTCATCGCGCCACGAAGTGGACGTGAATTCTGCCTACGAACTCGGTGCCAACGCCTACCTCGTCAAACCCGGGCGCCTGGAAGACTTCGAACAGGTTCTCCAGCTCATGGAGAAATTCTGGAACGCCTGCGAATTGCCGTCGCGGGAGTAATGCGCCGGCTGCGCGCGCGCCCCTCCACGCGAGACTCAGCCATCCCAAAGCTGATTCAATGCAACCGCGCGAA
>CAMLLE010000287.1 GCA_946480555.1 uncultured Verrucomicrobia subdivision 3 bacterium | reverse complement strand
TCCCTTGCCCGGCTCGCTTTCCACTTCGATCCAGCCGCGATGCTGTTGAACGATTCCATAAACCGTCGCCAGGCCCAGCCCGGTTCCCTTGCCCTGGGGCTTGGTGGTGAAGAACGGTTCGAAAATCCGCCGGCGCGTCGCTTCATCCATGCCGCAGCCGGAATCTCTGACCGACAGCCGGACAAACGTTCCGGCGCGACGGTCGGAGGGACGTTGCAACGAGGCGGCATCAAACCGGCAGACCTCCGCGCTCATTTCGAGCCGGCCGCCGCCCGACATCGCGTCCCGTCCGTTGAGGGCGAGGTTCATGATCACTTGCTGGATCATGCCCCGGTCGCCCTCAACGAGTGGCAGGCACGGCGATGCGTGGAAGTCGAGACGGATGTGTTCGCCCAGCAGGCGGGAAAGCATGTTTTGCGTTTCCGCGATGGTGGCATTGAGATCGAGCGGCTTGAGCTCGATGGCCGACTTGCGGCTGAACATCAGCAACTGGCGTGTGAGTTCCGAAGCGCGGCGCGCCTGGGATTCCAGTTCCTTCAATGCTTCGGCCGTGCCCGGCTCCTTCAATGTGGTCCGGAGAATGCCGAGGTGCATCATCACTGCCGTGAGAATGTTGTTGAAATCGTGCGCCACACCGCCGGCAAGCTGCCCGATGGCTTCCATCTTTTGCGCCTGGCGGAATTGGGCTTCCAGCTGACGGCGCTCGGTCATATCGCGGAACGCCCAGATGCGGCCGTAGTAAGTCCCGTGCGCGTCTCGCACCGGTGCGGAGTAACGGTCCAGCACGGTGCCGTTGATCAATTCAACTTCGCAGCGATGCACTTCATCGTGGTGCGCATAGAGCCGCGACACCTCCGCAGTGAACTGCTCGGAGTTGCGGGTGAGATTCTTGACAAACTCCACCTGCCGGCGGTCGTCCGGATCGTTCGCAATCTCGGCGGGAATTCCCCAAAGCTCCATCATGCGGCGATTTTGAAGAATCTTCTTTCCCTCGTGATCGACGACGAGGAGCCCGTCGAGGTTGGAATCCACCAGCGCCTCAAAGAAGGCCGTCCGCCAGCGCAAATCGGCTTCGGTCTGCTTCTGCCGGGAGATGTCCACCATGATCCCGCGGAGCTTTGCCGGCCGGTTGTTCTCCACCACCACCGTCACGATGTCACGAATCCAAACCACCCGGCCATCCGCTGCAATCATGCGGTATTCGAAATCGTGGTCGCGCATTGCGGCCGTTGCCGTCTGGCAATAGCTCACCGCCGTGTCACGGTCCTCGGGATGCAGGCGGCTTTGCCAGAAACCGGGTTCGTTGAGCCAGTGTTCGACCGGATAGCCGAGCAGCCGTTCCGCCTGTTCACTGACGAAGGTGAAGCGAAACGTGGGCACATCGAGTTCCCATACAATCCCGTCCACCGTGTTCACGAGCGAGGCGTAGGCAAGTTCCGAATGGCGCAGCTGTTCCTGGGCGCGTTTGCGTTCGTCTTCTTCCAGCACCAGCGCCGCAAGGTTCGCAATCGCGATGGCAAACGTGCGTTCGTCCGAAGTCCAGCTTCGCTTGGAACCCACGTGTTCATGGCAGATGACGCCATCCAGCTTTCCCTTGAGCCGCACCGGAACGTCCATCATCGAAACAATCCCGTTCGGCACGAGGTAATCGCTCGAGAACTCCGCCGTTCGCGGTTCCACGCGCGCATCTTCCGCCGCCACCACCTCGGACTCGGCCAACGCCCGAAAATAGGCCGGGTAATCCACGGCCATCAGGCGCGCGCCTTCGGAATGACGGTTCTTATCCAGCTCAAACAGGTCGATGCACCGGAGCGATTCGCCGCCGGAGTCGTAACGCCAGAAGCTCACACGCGCCACCCCGATCGCCCGTGCGGCGGTTTCGGTCAGCCGGCGCAAGCACGCCGCGAGATCGCCAGCCGGGGGCGACATGTCCTTGGTCACCATCGTGAGCGCCGACTCGTGCCGCAGCAGCCGCTCGAGGTTGGAACGCATCAGCTCCTCCGCCTGTTTGCGGGCTGACACGTCTTGCTTCACGGCGATGAAATGGGAGATGTCGCCGTGGTCATTGCGCACCGGCGTGATCGTGCATTCCTCGGTGTAGGTGGTTCCGTCCTTGCGGCGGTTCACGATTTCCGAGTGCCAGGCTTTGCCAGCTTGAATGGTGCTCCAAAGTTCGTGGAAGAACTGTTCGTCATGAATGCCGGACTTCAACATGTTCGTCCGCGAGCGCTTCATATCCTCAAATGAGTATCCCGTCAGCACCGTGAACGCGGGATTCACCCAATAAACCAGCCCGTCGCGATCGGTGATCACGATCGCGTTTGCGGCGGATTTCAACGCAGATTTCAACAGGTGCAGGTGAGCTTCGGCGCGATGGTAGGCCTGGTCGCGCCGGATGCATTCCAGCGCATGGGCGAGATCTTCCGCCAGCTCCTCCAGCAACCGGAGTTCTTCCGGCTGGAAGGTTTCGGTGCGATCCGAGCACAGCGTGATGGCGCCGATCACCTGCCCCCAATGCATCATCGGAACCGTGGCCAGGGAAGCGCAGCCGCAGGCCAGCGCGCCTTCGCGCCAGACGGCGAAACGCGGATCGTTCGCCGTATCGCGGCAAACCCAGGATCGTCCGGAATGAATCGTCGCATGGGCCGGAACCAAATCAGCCGCATCCCCGCTCCAAGTGATCGTCAGGCTGTCGAGAAACTCATATCCGCACGCAGGGCGCGTCACCGGCGGAATCCGCAGGAAGCGCGACTCCACCAGGCCGATGCCCGCGTGCAAGTACCCGCGCGTCCGCACCAGGACGTTGCACGCTTCGGTCAGCAGTTTTTCCGGATCACGTTCGCGAACGACGACCTTGTTGATCTCGCGTGTGGCGCGGACGAGCCGGTTCAGTTCGCACAAGCGCCGGCTGTCGCCCGGTCGTTCCACCCAGTTGTTTGAATCGGACTGATCCGCATCCACCTCGGTCAGTTGCTGTCGCTCGTGCAGGGCGCGGCGCACCGCCGGGACCAGCCGGGTGATGCGATCCTTCAGGACGTAATCCGTCGCGCCGCTGCGCACGGCTTCCACCGCGAGTTCTTCACCTGGTGTTTCGGAAATGAAGATGAACGGCGTGGCCGGAGCACGCTGCTGCGCGGCAGCGATCGCTTTGAATGCGGAGTCGCCCGCGAGTTCGCGATCGGCAAAAATCAGGTCCGGCGAGACTTTCTCAATCAGACGATCCAGCTCCCCCACTTCGCCCGTCTGAATCGTCGTGAACTCGAAATCCGCCTCGCGCAACGTTTCCTCGATGAGCGCAGCGTCGGCGGGCGAATCTTCCAGGATCAAAACGGTTAATTTTTGGGAATTCATTCGATCTAAGCTGGCCGCAGCGGGCGCCAGCCTTTTTAGTTCATGCTGCCGTTCTCGGGATGAGCCGGCGGGCTCGGGCGAAGCTCCGAGTGATTCGCGAGCTGGGAGCATACACCGAGCGCGAGCTCGATCTCCGTCGTCTTGTCGAAGCAAAAATCCGCACCGCACTCCAGACTGAGCTGGAGCACACCTTTGAACGGGCAGTTCGTCAGGGCGATGATGCGGCACTCAGGCCGCTGCCCGCGCAGTTGCTGGAGAAATTTCAAGCCGTTCATGTCTTCCAGTTCCAGGCCCAGCATCACCACCTGCGGCGTTTGCGCGGCGCAGAGTTCCAGGCCGTGGCGGCCCGTCTCCGCGGCCCCCCGCACCTGCACGCGCGGCAATCGCGAGACCAGATCGACGATGCGTTCGCGCACGAGGGCGGAAGGTTCGATGATCACGACGGAAAGATGCTGAGTGAGAGGCATGCGGAGTGGGATGGGCGTTACTTGAGGAAGGCTGCCCAATCCGGTTCTTCAGCCAGCTCGAGGCGGGGCTGGGGATGCGCGCTGGAAATCAGCGGCCGTGGTTCAATGCAGAGGAAGTGGCTGCAATCGTGGGGCAGGGGAGACCGGCGGGGTGTCGTATGGCGGATCGCGATCGGCCCCTCAATCGTGATCCAATGCTCCACCGGAATTTGAATGCGGTTGGAATTCGCTTTCATGATGGCTCGACGTTATCGCACCTCCGCGTTTCCGCCTACGTCAGCAATCCCTGACTCAAATGTGAGGGAGACCTGAAAATATGTGTCAGGCGAATACCTGACAAAATTCGCGGTTGCCGGTGGAACGAACTGGGCGGCAAGGCTGGAAACCAAGTTTCAAGATTCAAGTTTCAGGAAAGCGGGAATGATCCAAAGCGAACTCACCTGCTCCCGAATCATCCTTCCGCCGAACATCGAAGGTTTAACCTCGGAATTGAAGCTCCCCTCCCATTTCAGCCAATTGCTTTTGCCAGAACCACTGCTACAGTCGGCACGTTCGTACATGAGGGATTCGCGGATTTACAGGTTTCTGACTCGCCTCGCGCTGGCCGCGCCGCGGCGAAGCTGGCTGCAGCGCGCGCTGTTTGCGATGGCGTGTGTGACGGTGGTGACGGTCTTCCGCATCTATTGCCTGCCCGTGCTGGGCAACACCGTGCCTTGGATTCTCTACTACCCGGCGGTTTTGATCGCCGCGTGGTACGGCGGCCGCACCAGCGGATTGATCGCCACGGCTTTGAGCATTGTCACGGCGCACGTCCTCTGGATCGAGCCGCGTCTCCGGTTCGATAACTCTGATCTGCCCGCAATCATCGTGATCCTGCTGTTCGCCTTTGCGGGAATATTCATGAGCTACGTCGCCGAAATGTGGCATCGCGCCCTGCAAGCGGAGGCTGCCGCGAAGGTTGAGCTCGAGGAACAGGTGCGCGCCCGCACGGCTGAACTGCGCGACAAGATCGCCGAGCTGGAAGCATTTTCCTACACGCTGTCGCACGATCTGCGGGCGCCGTTGCGGGCGATCCAGAGTTTCTCGGAAATTCTCGGCGAGGAATACAGTTCCGGGCTGGAGCCGCGCGCGAAGGAGTTTCTCCTGCGCGTGAAACGCGCCGCCATCCGCATGGACCGGCTCATTCTCGACGTGCTCAGTTACAGTCGCACGGGCGATGGCACACTCACACTGGAACGCGTGGATCTCGCCCGGATAGTGCGGGAAGTTTTGGAGGAGTATCCCGCCGTCACAGGTTCCGGCGCGGAGATTTCCATCGGCGAAATTCACCCTGTGCTGGGCAGCAACGCGCTGCTGCTTCA
>CAMLLE010000286.1 GCA_946480555.1 uncultured Verrucomicrobia subdivision 3 bacterium | reverse complement strand
GAAAGTGGACTCGGTTTTGCAGCGGCAGCGACTGCCTCTGGCGGATTACATCATCTCGGGCATTCCTTTCAAAACGATTCCCGAGGAGATGCGTGGAGAGATCGTGCGCCAGACGCATACGGCGCTGCAGCCGGACGGTGAGTTTCTTGTGTATCAACTTTCCACCGCCGTGCGCCCGTATCTGGAGAGCGTCTTCGGCCAGGTGCGTCAGGATTGCGAGCTGCTCAGCATTCCGCCGGGCCGGTTGTTCTATTGCGCACGTTAGCGCGCGGCTCCGATGAACTGGTGGCGCGCGTTTGAAGCGGCGTTGGGAATCGGGGTCGAACCCGGGGATCTGACGTTCGGCCACATCGCATTGCGCGGCTTGATCGTCTTCGTGCTTGCGATCGTGATTGTTCGTCTGGGCGACAAGCGATTCATTGCGCGCAAGACGGCCTTCGATGTGATTCTCGCGTTCATGCTCGGGTCAATGCTGGCTCGGGCAGTCAATGGTTCGGCGCCGTTCTGGGCTACTTTGGGCGGCGGCTTTGTGCTGGTTGGATTGCATCGAATCATCGCCTTTGCTTCGCGGCGCTGGCATGGGTTCGGAAAGCTCGTGAAAGGTGATGCCGACCTGTTGATTCGTGACGGCTGCGTGCTGGAAGATGCGATGAGACGAAACGATCTCAGCGAGCATGATCTCGCCGAGGATTTGCGTTTGAAAGGTGTGGAAAAGCCGGAACAGGTGAAGCTCGCCTACGTGGAGCGCAGCGGAGATCTCGGCGTGGTGAAGAAGGAAGGCTGAATCTGGCACTCGACTTAAACGCGCCTCGGCGGCTGGGTGCCGGCGGGTCGGATTCATCCCCAGATTCGGAAAGGCAGGCCGCCCTTCTCCAAAAATGCTCCGCACTTCGGACATTTTCCGGGGTCGTTCCATCGCTCGACTGTGTGAGTTGCCGATACCGGACAACGCAGCGGGAAGTCGGCCCAATGAAACGGTTGCGACGTGGGCAGGGGCAATTGTCGCAACACGTGTTCGAAGGGCGGCGGAAAAGTTGATTTTGAGGTGGGGTTGCCTTGGGCGGCTTTCAGATTTCCGTTCTGAACCACCCGCAAGCGAACAATCGCGTCCAAAAGCTTCCGGCAATCCCGGCAAACCACGGTTTGCACCGCGCAATCCAGTCCGGCATCAGCACCGCCTGACACGGTGGATTTGTAGCTGCATTTTGGACATTCGAACAGGTATGAGCGCCCCATGCGTGACCTCGCAAGGTCACCTTTTTATCCAACGCGGACCGGCCAGGTTCAAGGAGGAATTACCTCAGCCCGAACTTTGCGCGATTGTCCTGGAGGCCGGATCCGCCAGCGGCGGGTCCCGGGGCAAGGATGTCGCGCGGGGTGTCTCCGAAATCGGAGCGGGTGTCGAATTGAAAGAGTGCGTCGGGATTTACGGAACCGCCATTGGAAGCGACCGCTGGCTTCGGAGCCGCAGCAGGAATCGCAGCAGGAATCTGTTTTGCGACCGCCACTTCGGCAGCTTTTGCCGCCTGCGCTTCGGCCGGAACCTTTTCTTCGTGCGCCTTCACCTCCTGTTTGCTGCGAATGGACGAATAAACAAACGCCGCCACAAGAATGGATAAAGCGGCGAACTCCCAGCGGAAGATGCGAAAAGCCGGCTTGGCGGGCGTGACCAACTGCGGGCCGGGAGCAGACCGATTGTTGCGCAAGGCTTGCCGCGCGGCTTCCTTGGCGCGCAGCAATTCGCGCATCCTGCGCTTTTCTGCCCAGTCGCTGACAATCAAGCCGACGACGAGGACGAGACACACAAGAACAGCTCCAGCCAATGCCGGTTCACGAAAGAAAAAACGAATAAGGTCCAACATAACGCTTTTTTGAGTCTTATTGCCCAGAAGCCCGGAGTGACTGAATCCAACTCCCGCGGCCCTGAAATCTCAAGTAAAATTTCACTCGAGCGCAAACGGTTGAGCAATATCGCGACCACTCTCGTCTTTAAAAGAAAGAATGCGCGACGATCAGAGAAATTGTCGATGCGCGCGGAAAACATGACGTGATTTGAGAAAAACCGCAGCAGGCGAAAGCGTCCGCGAGAAAATCGGAATACGCGAACCCAATGAGAAGTGGTGGGTTGGCAGGGACTCGAACCCTGGACCAATGCCTTAAAAGGGCACTGCTCTACCAACTGAGCTACCAACCCACGAGCTTCTCATCCGAGAAAGATTTGCCGGACAAAAAGCGCCGCGAAACCTAATCAACAAACAAATCCGGTGCAAGCGATTTTACCGCTCAATCAGGTTGTCGCAGCATTGCTTTGCCGATCTGGAACGAAATTTTTCGCCGACAAAGATTCCGTCGCGTTGACGAAGCGTGGGGAACTTCCTAGTGTGAAGCCCGGTTTTTTTGCCGGGGAACTCTTAAATCCATTTACCCAATATGCCGCCTAAAGCCGCCGATAAACCTGTAGCTGAATCCAAATCAACCGAAGCCGCCAAAGTCAACGCCACCCGCCAGCGGGATCTGGATGCAGCCATTTCCACAATCACCAAAGCGTATGGCGAGGGCAGCATTATGCGGCTGGGCGATGCTCATGCGCAGCGCCAGATCGAAGTGATTCCCACCGGCGCGCTGGCTGTGGATCTGGCCCTCGGCGTTGGTGGTGTTCCGCGCGGGCGAGTCATTGAAATTTTTGGCCCGGAATCGTCCGGCAAGACAACGCTGATGCTGCACGTCATCGCCAACGCCCAAAAGGCCGGGGGCCTTGCGGCATTCATTGATGCGGAACACGCGTTGGATCCCGCTTATGCAAAGAAGTTGGGTGTGAATCTGGACGACTTGCTGGTTTCACAGCCGGATAGCGGTGAAGAAGCGCTTACGATCTGCGAAACGCTTGCCCGCTCGAATGCCTTGGACGTAATCGTGGTGGACTCCGTCGCCGCGCTGGTCCCGAAAGCGGAACTGGAAGGTGAAATGGGCATGGCGACGATGGGCATGCAGGCGCGGTTGATGAGCCAGGCGCTGCGCAAACTGACCGCCATCCTGAACAAGTCCAAGACGACCTGCGTGTTTACCAATCAATTGCGCGAGAAGGTCGGCGTGATGTTCGGCAATCCGGAAACCACGCCGGGCGGCAAGGCGCTGAAGTTCTACGCCAGCGTGCGCATCGATATTCGCCGCAAGGACACGTTGAAGGACGCCGCCGGCAACGCGATTGGGAATCATGTGAAGGTGAAGGTGGTGAAGAACAAGGTGGCGCCGCCGTTCGCGGAAGCTGAGTTCGACATCATTTACAACCACGGCATCAACAAGGAAGGCAGCATTCTCGAGACCGGCATTGAAATGGGTGTGGTAGAAAAGAAGGGCGCGTGGCTGCAATTCAGCGGCGAACTCATCGGCCAGGGCAAAGACGCTGCGCAGAAGGCGCTGGTCGAAAAGCCGGAGATCGCGAAGCGGATCGTGGAAGCGATCATGGCCAAGCGCAATGGCACCACTGCCGCCGCTGCATGATTCGGCCAAGCTCAATCGAGCCGAAGCTCAATGGAATTTTAAAGCGCACCGAGGACAAGCTCCCGGTGAGCTTTCTTATTGCTGCGAGGCAGGAAATAACGCAACGAAGCAGAGACGCCGGGCTGCAGCGCCCTCAAAGCCCGCGACCTGAGGGTCCACTTCATTCGCGTTGGTGAGCGGCTAAGCATGGGCTCGGGATTCAGTCGAACCCAAGGGCGATTTGCGCCTTTGCGTTGAATCGGAGGCAGCCGGTTCAACATTCAGCAACCCGTCACCTCTTTTGGGACGGAAAAGAAAACGGCGGTGACGAAGTTCGCCACCGCCGTTCTGGAAACCGGGCTCGCTTAATCGAAAGCGTGGCCGGCGCAGCAAAGGACGTTTTTGACCTTGTGACGAACGAGGTCTTTCACGGCCTTGCGGGCAGGTCCGAGATATTTGCGCGGATCAAATTCCTTCGGGTTTTCCGCGAAGACTTTGCGGATGCCAGCCGTCATGGCGATGCGAAGGTCGGTATCGATGTTCACCTTCGTGCAACCCACGCGGCGCGCGACTTCGATGTCGGCTTCCGGCACGCCTTGGGCATCCGGCATCGTTCCGCCATACTTGTTCACTTCAGCGACGAGGTGCTGCGGCACGCTGGAGGCTCCGTGCAAGACGAGCGGGTAATCGCCCATGCCTGCGTCCATCAACGCCTTCTTGATCAGCTTGAGGCGCTCGAGGTCGAGATGCTGGGTGCCTTTGAATTTGTAGGCGCCATGGCTGTTGCCGATGGCGACTGCAAGCGAATCGCAACCGGTGGCTTTGACGAATTGCACTGCTTCTTCGGGATTCGTGTAATGGCCGCTGGTGGAATGAGCGCCGCCTTCTTCGCCTTCATCGAACTGTGCGCCCACGAGGTGGCCGAGTTCGGATTCAACGGAGCAGTTATGCTTATGCGCGTATTCCACCACTTTGCGGGTGATTTCGGCGTTCTTTTCGAACGGCTCGTGCGAAGCGTCGATCATGACGCTGGTGAAGCCTTCGTCGATGCATTCTTTGCAAAGCTCGAACGTGTCGCCATGGTCCAGATGAATGGCGATCGGGACATTGGAAAGGCTGACAGCGGCTTCGATGAGCTTCTTGAGGTACACCGGATTGGCGTAGCTGCGGGCACCTTTGGAGATCTGCAGGATCAGCGGCGCCTTTTCCTCTTCGCAGGCTTCAACGATCGCCTGGATGAGTTCCATGTTGTTGACGTTGAACGCACCCAGCGCGTATTTGCCTTTCAGCGCCTTGGCGAACAAGTCTTTCGTATGTGTCAGTGGCATAATTCAATTTCGAGTTCAGTGGACCGCGGCGAGCCGCAGCCGGGTTAATATAAGAATCTTCAATTCGAAAGGAAGATAAAATCTGCCCATGAAGGCTGGCTGTGATCAGGAGAACTGAACGCAGCCTTGAGCTCTTTTAACTTCCCGTCAGACCACCCGCATCTGCACGGCATCGACAATCTGATCACCGATTACGATGGAGCCGATGACCACAACGGTCGTGCCCTTGTGCAATCGTCCCTGCTCCACCAGCATCGGCAACGCGGCTTCAATGGTGTTCTCCGGGTTCAACAGGTCGAACGGCACCACGAAGGGAGTCACCCCCCAGCTGAGCGTCAGCCCCGCCGCCTTTTCCTGAAGCTGCGCCATCTGCGCGGCGAG
>CAMLLE010000285.1 GCA_946480555.1 uncultured Verrucomicrobia subdivision 3 bacterium | reverse complement strand
TGTCGCATGCTTTCCGCCGCGCGAATGTGTCGGCGAAGCCTCCCTTCACCTGGAACGCTACGACGAAGGCGAACCGCACGCGGAAGGCGCGATTCGGTTTCTGGCCGTTGAACCGCAAGCGCTCGATTCGCAGAAGCTGCCGCCGGTAGATTCCCTGGTGCTGCTGACGAATGGGATCGGCGGCATGGCGCGTTTGGGCGTCGATCTCGGGCGCGTGCAGTCGAAGTATGACTGCGTGCTGGGCGCGAACTTGCACTCAAGCCTGCCCGTGGACCGGCATGTGTTTGCCAAGCGGGTGCGCGTCTGGGTGGTTGCGGACGGCTTCATCTCGCCGCTTGATTTCAGATCGTTGGCCCGGTTTGCGGCTGGCCCGCCTGCCGTTTGGAAGTTTGTGGCCAATGCGGGAGATGGACGCACGGTTGAGATTGAAGTTCGCGCCGAAATGTTGCCCGGCGAGAATACGACCCGGCTTCAGTTTTCTCGTCCCAGCGCGGCCGATGCGAGCGGGAAGCAACTGCCTGAAAGTGCAGATGTCCGGCTCACCGTGCGCGTGGACATTGAGGATCGGAACTTCCATTCGGAAACCCGGCGCAACGGCGGCGCTGAGTTTCATTTTCAGACCAACACACATTTGCTGCGCGATGGTGCGCACCGTGGTTTCGCTTTCACGCCAGCATCCGATCGTCAGCTTCGTGTGTTCGCCAGTTCGGGCGAATACCACGCGCAGCCGGAGTGGGTGGAGAACATCCCGCATCTGATCGAAGCGTCGCGCGGGCAGGTGGGCAGCGGCGATGCCTACAGTCCGGGCTGGTTCGACATTCCGATGGCGAAAGGCAGTTCCAGCTGGCTCTGCATCAGTGCGGAGAAAGAACCAAAAGTCGAGGCCATGCCCTCCGCCGCCCTTCGCGCCGATGATTTCGAATCGCAGTTGCGGCGCGCGGCGGAACAATTCGTTGTCCGGCGCGGTGAAGGCAAAACTGTCATCGCCGGCTACCCATGGTTCCTGGATTGGGGCCGCGACACGTTTATTTGCGCGCGCGGATTGATCGCGGCCGGGATGGCGGACGAGGTGCGGCAAATTGCGCTGACGTTCGCCCGGTTCGAAAAGGACGGCACGCTACCCAACACCATCCACGGTTCGGACGCCTCCAATCGCGATACGTCCGACGCACCGCTCTGGTTCGGAGTGATCTGCGAAGAACTCTCGCGCAGCACGCACCACGAATCCGAGATTTACTCCTCCAGCATCGACGGCACCGGCCGCACGATTCGGGACGTGTTGATCAGCATTGCTGAGAATTACATCCGCGGCACGCCGAACGGTATTCGGATGGATGCAGACTCGGCATTGATCTGGAGTCCCAGCCATTTCACGTGGATGGATACCAACTATCCTGCGGGAACGCCGCGTGAAGGTTATCCGATCGAGATCCAGGCGCTCTGGATTCGTCTGTTGCGACAGCTCGCACAATTGAGCTCCGGAAGCGACGCACAACATTGGAAGCTCCTGGCCGATCGCGCCCTCGCATCTGTGGAGAAGTATTTCTGGCTCGAAGATCGCGGCTGGTATTCCGATGTCCTGATTGCATCTGCCGGAACCTCGGCTGGAAACGCGACGGCTGGCGACGCGCTGCGGAGCAATGCGCTGTTCCTGATTTCTCTTGGACTGATCACGGGTGAGCGCGCCCGCCGCTGTGTGGCTGCAGCGCAGCGTTATCTGATCGTTCCCGGCGCGCTGCGGACATTGGCGCCGCTGCCTGTCTCCGTGCCGCTGCCGGTTGTCGGAAACCATGGCGGCCTGTTGAACAACCCGCATGAACCCTACTGGGGTCGTTATGAAGGCGACGAAGACACGCGCCGCAAACCGGCATATCACAACGGAACGGCCTGGACGTGGACTTTTCCCGTCTTCTGCGAAGCGCTGGCGCGTGCGTGGGATTTTGCTCCAGAAGCTGTCTCCGCTGCCCGCGCCTATCTGGGCAGCGTTGATGAACTCCTTCGCACTGGCTGTCTCGGCCAGGTTCCGGAAGTGTTGGACGGCGACGCGCCTCATCGTCAACGCGGCTGCGACGCACAAGCTTGGGGCGCCACTGAAGTGCTGCGCGTGTGGAGTCTATTGAATGCTGGCAGGTGAAATTGTGGAATCTCTATGTAGTCGGGACCCTACGCAAAGCCACAAAGGAGCAATTGCGCAAGGGGAATGTCGACTTCTCCACATTTGCCCGGCGGAAATTCAATCGCCGAAAGGTGCAATTCCTGGGTGAGCAAATCCGTTGAAAACCTTGCGTCTTCGGACCTTCACGCCTTTGCGTTAAGACTTGGAAAATCCGACGGCCCTACGGCTGACTCGTGATCTTCGACCAGTCGATGTCTTGCGCCGCAGCGTAAATGGCGAAGGCTTTTTCGTTCTGAATCAGCACGGCGCGGACAACGCTGGAATCGTCAGCGCGCCCGAGGTTCAGCACGGCGTCGGGGATGATGCCGACC
Source organism: uncultured Verrucomicrobia subdivision 3 bacterium (assembly GCA_946480555.1). The sequence goes on along the minus strand of CAMLLE010000285.1, from coordinate 2,707 downwards.
TTCTTATGCGCGTAGATCAGGGCAAACGCCGCCTGTGCGATGGCGAAGTAGGGGAGTTCCTTGTAAGCGCCTTCCGCGGAGTCTTCGATGGCGTTCGCGAGAAAATCCAGCTGGCCGCCAAGATGAGGGAAAAGCGGCTCATAAATCTGGGTGAATTCCAGCTTCCATTGCGGCAGCGCGCGGACCAGTTTTTCCACAATCCCAGGCGTGATGGACGCGGCCCCGCGGTTCACAAACTCAGCGATTTCAGCCATGCGCGAACTGTAGCTTGGCCGGGGAAAAGAGCGCAAGGCTCTTCAACTGGCGAACTCGCCCCAGTGCAGTACGGCCTCCATTTCGTTATCATGCGCGCTCGCCTCAGCGAAACTTGGACGCATCGCGATTCGTCTGCATGGAAGTTCAACCACGGATGGACACGGATACGAACTGCGTTGGTAGGGCGCGGCACTCCGTGCGCGCCGTTGTGACGAAGGCGAGTCCAGCAGCGTGACATGCGGCGTACGCGGAGCGATGCGCCCTACCTCGGATGAGATCACGATCGATGACGAACACGAATAGACGAGCGGAAGATTGGGATTGAAAACAGACTCCGGAGTCGTCGAACGGCCACAGCTTGTCAGCGCCCGCAGACCTTCGGATTCAGCGTGATTGAATATTGCAGCGCCATCCGTGTCCATCTGTGGTTCAGTTTTTCAAAATGAAAGTTCTCTTGATTGCTCTCGCGGTGCTCTCCGGCTTCAGGTCCGCAGCCGCCACCTTTCACGTCGATGCCGAGCGTGGGGATGATCGTCGCGATGGCCAGACCGCTGAGCGTGCGTGGAAGTCGCTTGAACGGGTGAACACGAACGTGTTTCAACCCGGCGATCGGTTGCTGTTCAAGGCCGGCACGCGTTACAGCGGCCAGCTCAGGCCGGTTGGTTCCGGCGCGATCACCAACGGCGAGGTTCGCCCGATTTCAATCGGCGTTTTCGGCGAAGGCGCGCGGCCGCGTCTGGATGGGGAAGGCAAAGTGCTCGATACGTTGCTGCTGCGGAATGTGGAATTCTGGGAGGTGGAAGGTTTGGAAATCACCAATCACGGCGAGCAGCGCGAACCGTGGCGCACCGGCGTCCGGATCGTCAGTGATGGCTTTGGAAAGATGCGTCACATTCGCGTGCGCGATCTCTATGTTCACGACGTGAATGGTGATTTGCGCAAGGAACACGAAGGCTGCGGGATTTACTTTGAGTCGCGCGGCGGCAACAACTCGCACTTCGACGGATTGCAGATCGAGAACTGCCACGTCGTTCGGACCGATCGCAACGGCATTTGTCAGCGCACGGCTGGACGTGCGCGCAGCGTCGGCGTGGTGATTCGGAGCAACTTGCTGGAGGACATCGGAGGCGATGGCATCAAAATCTGGGGCAGCAACGGCGCGTTGGTGGAGCGCAATGTGATTCGCGGTGGCCGCATGCGTTGCGAGGATTACGCCGCGGGCATCTGGCCGTTTGCGAGCGACGACACCTTGATTCAGTTCAACGAAGTCTCCGCTTACAAGGGCACGAAGGACGGGCAGGGATTTGATTCGGATTACCTCTGTCGCCGGTCCGTTTTCCAATACAACTACAGCCACGGCAACGAAGGCGGTTTCTTCCTGATCTGTTCGCCGGGACATTCCTACAACGAGGGCACGATCATCCGTTACAACATCAGCCAGAACGACGGCATCAACTCCGCGCGCGTGTTCCAATTCGGCGGCGGCTCCAGCAACACCCTCGTTTACAACAACACAATCTACATCGGCACTAACCAGAATCTGCCGATGATCCTCTGCACGGAATGGGACGGCGGCAACGCAAAGGACGTGAAGTTCTTTAACAATCTGTTCTACGTGGACGGCCGTGTGACGTATGACTTCAGCAAGACGGAAAATTTCGTCTTCACGAACAACGTCTTTTGCGGAACGCATGTGAATGCGCCTTTCGATCCGCAAGGCTCGACGAACTGCCCGCCGTTATTGAAGCCGGGAAGCGGCAGCAACGGTTTCGAAACAGTGCGCGGCTATTCATTTGCCGGGCACTCGGAATCCTTCGTGGGCATCCCAGTTCCCAACAACGGAGGCCGCGACTTCGTTGGGAAACCGGTGTCACCATCCAGGCCGCCTCGGGTTGGCGCGATGGAATGAACGGCAGCGCTGGCGGATTACTCCGGCGTGCGTTCGCCCGGAATGGCAGAGCCGCAGTAGATGCAGGTTGCGCGCGCGCTGTTGTTCAGCCTTGCGCAGTCCGGGCAGCTCACGGGAGAGGGCGTCATTTTACCGTCCGCCTGCCTGTCGCGCAGATCGATCTCCTGCATCTTCTGCAGCAGCACATCCTCTGGCACGCCGAGTTTGTCGCGGAGGATTTCCCACATCGCCTGATTCGCGAGAGCCATGGTGTCAACCTGGCGCCGGAGCTGGTCCACATCACGCCGCAAGCGGACGGACATGTTCTTCGCGGTCGCGGCTTCGGATTGCACGTCCGTGAACTGGCATTCACGGTAGAGTTCCCAAAATAGGCCCATAATTCACCTCGGTTCTTCAGCCCGCGCAGCATGCGCGAACGTTCATGCGGCGAGCATTCCATTTCCAATCGGAATCGGAAGTATAAATTGGACCGGCAGTTCTATAGCGTTCCTCCAAATTCATTTCCGGATCATCTCACCGCGGAGGCGCAGAGGCGCGGAGGAA
>CAMLLE010000284.1 GCA_946480555.1 uncultured Verrucomicrobia subdivision 3 bacterium | reverse complement strand
TGCTGCGGCTGATCTCCGACACAGCCGCGCTCCCTTTTTTCAGAGATGCTCTGACGCCGCTCGGCAGCTGAATTCCCAGTTCTTCGAGACGAATGATAGCGGTGAAGTAGCTGGCCGTCTGCCTGGAGGCAGGATTCCCAGCTCTCCCAATTCGTGCATTCTGGGCTCTCTGCGGTCGATTCAAAAAGTTGAGATGCGTCCGTGTTGAGCGCTCAATATTGAATGTTCGGCATCGAATGTTCCCTGCCGAGGATAGCGTAGGTCATCACCCCATGTCTCCCCTCGGAGAACGCAGCCGATACTCCGGGCAAATCACCCGCATAAGATGTTGGCGCAAACTTCGTGGAATCCAATCGTCGCTGCGTTTGACGGACCGGAACGGAAACGTGGGTGTTTCCGCTCATCTTCCTATCGGCTGGCGGCGTGCCAATGCCGTCCCGCAGGCGGTTCTCCGGCAAATTCTTTGACTCATGAGCATCGCGGTTGAATCGATCTCCACCTCTGCGCGGAAATCCAACGTTCGTCCTCAACCGCCGACGTATCGCCCAGTTCTGTCGCGGGTCCTTCTGGCTGCCGTCTGTCTGGGGGCCACGCCGACGGTGGCGCAAACGAATGATTCCGTTGCGAGCGGAAGCTCGTTGAAGCGCCTCAGCCTGGAAGAATTGATGGAGCAGGAGGTGACCCTCGTCAGCCGCACACCGGAGCAGCTGATCCGTTCCCCCTCGGCCATCCAGGTGGTCACGGGCGAAGACATCCGCCGTTCGGGCGCAACGAGTTTGCCGGAAGCCCTGCGGCTCGCGCCGAACTTGAATGTGGCCCAGACGAGTTCATCGGGGTGGGCGATCAGTTCTCGCGGGTTCAACAACACGCTCGCGAATAAATTGCTGGTGATGATCGATGGCCGCACCGTTTACACGCCGCTGTTTGCGGGCGTGTTCTGGGACGTGCAAAACACCTTGCTGGCGGACGTGGACCGCATCGAAGTCGTCAGCGGGCCGGGCGCAACGCTGTGGGGCGCCAATGCCGTGAATGGCGTGATCAACATCGTCAGCAAGAATGCCCGCGACACACAGGGCACATTGATTGAAGGCGGCGGCGGTTCGTTCCTTCAGGATTACGGCGCGGTACGTTACGGCGGCAGCGTGGGATCGAACTTCTTCTATCGCGTTTATGGGTTCCGGTTCGATCGTGAACCGATGCTCCTGGCGAACAAGCGCGAAGTGACGAACGCCTGGGACATGTCACAAGGTGGTTTCCGGGCCGACTGGCTGCCTTCATCTGAGAACATCCTCACGGTGCAGGGCGATTTCTACAGCGGCACGATTGAAGGTATCGGGAATGACACCACGGTGGACGGTCAGAATGTGCTGGGCCGTTGGACGAGGGTGATTTCCGATGAGTCGGACCTTTCCGTTCAGCTTTACGTGGACCGCACGTGGCGCCGGGTGCCGGGCGTTTTCAGCGAAGATCTGCGGACGTACGATCTCGACCTGCAACATCGGTTTCCGCTCGGCGAACGTCAGTCCATCACCTGGGGCGGCGGTTATCGGCTGATGGAGGATGACGTGGGGAATGCCGGAGTGATTTCCTTTTTGCCGGGAAAGCGGAACCTGCATTTGTTCAGCTTCTTTGTTCAGGACGAAGTCACCCTGGTGCCGGACCGGTTGCGGTTAACTTTTGGAACCAAGCTGGAACATAACGACTATTCCGGGTTCGAGTACGAACCGAGCGGCCGGCTTGCGTGGCAGGTGACCCCCAACCAACTGCTATGGTCGGCGGTGTCGCGTGCCGTGCGGTCGCCAAGCCGGATCGATTCGGACGTCCTGATTCCAAGCCCGCTCGGGGATGTGGTTTCCAATGACGATTTCGTCTCGGAGGATGTGCTGGCGTTTGAACTGGGTTACCGGATTCAGCCGCACCGGCGGGTTACACTGTCGGCCGCCACGTTTTTCAATCTCTACGACAACATCCGCAGCCTTGAGCCTGTGTCCACCAATCAGTTTCTCATTCGGAACCGGAATCATGCGGAATCTTGGGGTGTGGAGCTTTTGGGCACATGGCAGATTCGCGAATGGTGGCGCGTGCGTGGCGGCTACACCTTCCTGGAACGGCGTGTGGCGCGCGAGGAAGGCGGGCTGGACCTGAACCGCGGCCGCGCGGAGGGCAATGATCCGCGGCATCAGGTGCTGCTGCAATCGATGTTCAATTTGCCGCGCAATGTGGAAATCGACCTGGTGGGGCGTTTTGTGGACACACTTCCCTCGCCGAACGTTCCCAGTTACTTTACGTTTGATGCGCGCCTCGGGTGGCGTCCGACGGAGCACGTCGAGTTTTCGGTTGTAGGGCAAAACTTATGGGACGAACAACATCCGGAATTCGGGAGTGCAACGAGCCGGCAGGAAGTTCCGCGAAGCGTATTTGGGAAAGTGACGTTGCGTTTTTAATGCGGCAGGCGGTGAACAGATTCGCGAGGACAGCCGGGCAGTTCACCCGGCCTGCTTGGATTCGCCCAGGCCGCACCCCCAATGCGGGCGCATTTTTGTCGATCCTGCTGCTCGCGTTCCTGCCAGCGGCGTTCGCGCAATCCAGCTCCCGGGAGTACCAGCTCAAGGCGGCATTTCTCTTCAACTTCGCCCAGTTCACGCAATGGCCCACCAACGCTTTCACGAACAGCCATTCACCCATCGTGATCGGCGTTCTCGGACGCGATCCGTTCGGACAGGCGCTGCAGGAAACGGTGAAGGGGGAATTCATCAACGGCCGGCCGCTGGCGCTGCAGCACTACGACCGCGTGGAGGAAATCAAGGAATGTCACATTCTTTTCATCGCGCCCTCGGAGAATCGCCGCAGCCACCGCGTGGTTGAAGCGCTGGCAAACCGGCCCATCCTAACGGTCGCGGACGCGGAAACCGAAGAAGGCCGTGAGGTGATGATCCGCTTCGTGGAGCGCAGCAACAAGCTGCGCGTGCGCATCAATCTCGAAGCGGTGTCCGAGGCGGACCTGACCCTCAGTTCGAAATTGCTGCGGGCGGCGGAGCTGGTGTCGGCGGGGAGGTCTCCATGAGGTTGCGGGAGATGCCGATTCGCCGCCGGATCATGGCGGCCATCATGATCACGAGCATGACCGCCGTCCTGGTGGCGGTCTCGGCGTTCATGATCTACGACCTGAACACCATCCGCAGCCAGGTCGTCCGCGATTTCACCACGCTGGCCAAGGTCATTGGCAACAACAGCGGCGCCGCGCTTGCCTTCCGGAATGAGCTGGACGCGCGCGACGTCATGAGTTCCCTGACAGCCGAACCCCAGGTGCTCGCTGCCGCGCTTTACGATGAGGACGGCAAGCTGTTCCTTACTTACCCATTCGATGCGCCGACGAACCAGTTCCCGGCCAAGGCGGGCGAGCCGGGACGCGAATTCGCCTCTGGAACAATCGCGATCTTCGAGCCCGCGATGCAAAGTGGGCGAAAGAACGGCACCGTCTTCATCAAAGCCGATCTGCGCATGTTTTACGCGCGCATGAAGCTGTATGGCGTCATTTCCGGCATCATCACGTTGAGCGCGCTGGCCGTGGCGCTCCTGCTGTCAAACCGGCTGCAAAAACATGTTTCCGGCCCCATCCTGATGCTCGCTGAAGTCGCGCGGCACGTTTCTGAGAAAGGCGATTATTCGGTTCGGGCGTCGAAGGTGAGCAATGACGAAATCGGGCTGTTGACCGATGCGTTCAATCAGATGCTGACGCGCATCCAGGAACAGACGGTTGCCTTGAACGAAAGCGGTTCGCGCTTGCGACTGGCGCTGGAAGCCTCCCGCACGGGCACGTGGGATTGGAATGTGGCCACGGGCAAAGTGATTTGGGACGACCGCAACGCCGCAAACTTTGGATTGAAGCCCGGCGAATTCCGCGGCACGTACGAACATTTCCTGAGCCTGATAGACGAAGGCTGGCGTGACGCGGTGAATCAAACCGTCCAAAACGCTTTGCGCGGCAAGTCCAATTTCGAGATGGAGTTCCCGGTCATCTGGCCGGACGGTTCGCGGCACATCATCATGGCGCTCGGGAGCGGCTTTTACGATGACTCGGGCAAGCCCATCCGCATGAGCGGCGTCAACCAGAACGTGACCGAACGCCGGAAGGCGGAGGAAGCCAGCCGCTGGCTCGCGGCGCTCGTCACCTCGACCGACGATGCGATCATCGGGAAGAATTTGGACGGTGTCGTGACCAGCTGGAACCGGGGCGCCGAACGCATCTACGGTTACACTGCGGAGGAAATGGTGGGGCAGAGCATCGACAGGCTGCTGCTGCCGAACGATGTCGGCTTCGAGGAGCGGCTGCTCGAAGGAATCAGACGCGGCGAAACGCGCCAGTACGAAGTGGAACGCATCCGCAAGGACGGTCAGCGCGTTACCGTTTCGCTCACGACTTCGCCCGTGCGCAGTTCACAGGGCGCCATCATCGGCGTGTCCTCGATCTCCCGCGACATCACCGAACGCAAACGCGCTGAAATCGAGCTTCAAGAAAGCCGTGCACGTTTGTCGGGCATCATCGGTTCCGCCATGGACGCCATCATCAGCGTGGATTCCAATCAACGTGTCACGCTGTTCAATGCGGCGGCGGAACGGATGTTCCATTGCAAGGCAGCCGACGCTCTCGGGCAGCCATTGGACAAATTCATTCCGGAACGTTTTCGCCGCGACCATCGGAAGCATGTGGCCGAGTTTGCAAAGACGGGAACAACCGCGCGGGCAATGGGCCATCTGCGGCCGCTTTCCGGATTGCGCTTCGACGGTGAGGAATTCCCGATTGAAGCCTCCATCTCGCACATCGAGGTCGGCAAACAGCAGATCTTCACAGTCATCTTGCGCGACATCACCGAGCGTATGAACGCCGAGGCGTCGCTGCAGCGGCAGGCGCGTGTCTTGAGCGAGCAGGCGCAGATGCTGGATCTCGCGAACGTGATGGCGCGCGATTTGAACGACCGGGTGATCCTGTGGAACTCCGGCATGGAGAACATGTATGGCTGGCTGCGGACGGACATGATGGGCAAAGTTTCGCACGAGATGCTGAAGGCGAAGTTCCCGCTGCCGCTCCAGGAGATGCGCGAGGTGCTATTCAAGGAAGGGCATTGGGAGGGTGAGGTGGTCCACACGCGCAAGGATGGCCGGCTGCTTTACGTGAACAGTCATTGGGTGCTGCACCG
>CAMLLE010000283.1 GCA_946480555.1 uncultured Verrucomicrobia subdivision 3 bacterium | reverse complement strand
CGATGCCTTTCCTCCCATCGAATGCCCCAGCACATTGGCGCGCTCGAGCGAAAGATGATCCATAAACTCGCGCAAATCCGCGGCCAGCGCACGGAAGTTCATGACTGCCGAGTGCGGCGACTGGCCGTGATTCCGCTGGTCCATGCTGATGACGCGAAATTCGTCCGCCAGTTGCTGGCTGATGTAGGCCCAGTTTTCGAGCGAGCCGAAAAGTCCGTGCAGAATGATGAGCGGCGAACCTTCGCCCTGTTCGCGATAATGAAGTCGCATGTCGAATGTGTCACCCGGCGCGGACCGGTTCGTGCGAACCGGAGAGGCCGCTCCCGGAGACTGCATGGGAACTTAGGCGAGCCGCAGCGCGTTCGTAAACCTTCAAAGTCGCCGCTGCCGTGGCTTTCCAGCTGAATCGCCGCGCCTGTTCAAGCCCGGCGCTTCGCAGCAAATCCCGCCTGACCGCGTCCTGTGCAATGGAGATCAGCGCGTCCGCGATGGAAGCTTCGCTTTCGGGATTCACAATTGCGGCAGCATCGCCCACAACTTCGCCCAGCGACCCGCGCGTTGAGCAGATCACGGGACAGCCGCAAGCCATCGCTTCGATCGGGGGCATGCCGAAGCCTTCGTACAACGACGGGTACACGAACGCGCCGGCTGCACGATATAAATTCGGAAGGTCAGCGTCGGAAACGAAACCAAGGAAGCGGATGTCCCGTGCAAACTCGGATCGCCGCGCCGCATCATGAATGACTTCAGCGCCGTGCCAATCACTGCCACCAAGGACCAGCTGCCAGTTCGCTTTCGTTGCGCGCTTGAAGCGTTCGAACGCGGCAATCATTCGCACATGGTTCTTTCCGGGATGCTCCAATCGCGCGACGTAGAGAAAGAACGGCTGGTTCAGTTCGTAACGAATCTTCGTCGCGCTTGCGGCTTCGGTTTGGGATTCCGGAAAGAAGCGTTCGTGCTCGAGGCCGTTGTGAATCACGGTGAGCTTTTCCTCGGGCACGCAAAAGAAGCGGCGGATGTCGCGCGCCGTGTTTTCGCTGATCGCGATGATTTCATCCTGGCGCCGTGCCAGCACTCGCGCGACCCAGCGGCCGTAGAGCATTCGCTTCCAATCATACTTCCCTGCGACATGGAACGGCGCGAGATCGTGGATCGTCGCCACCCGCGCGCAGGGCATGCGCCAGACCATTCGTCGGTAACTGGGCGAATGGAGAACGTCCAGTTCCCAATCGCGGGCGAGCGCGGGCAGTTGCAGTTGATGCCACAGAATATTTTTCACCGGCGGCCGTTGCTCTTCCTCCACGGGCACGATTCTCATGGCGGGCTGGGCGAAGTCGAAAAGCGGGATATCGCGTTCCAGCACGAAGAGCGTAAACGCATGCCGGTCCGCCACGGGCAGGAACGCACGCAACAGCGCGAAAAGATACTGCGCAATGCCGGTCCGGCCCTGCTGAATGACGGATGTCGAAATGCCGATGCGCATCAGTTCGAACCCTGTTGCTGCAGGACGAGTTGAGCTTCGGCCGTGCGCGCGGGCAACGGCGCCGCCAGCAACGATTCCATCCGACTGCAACGGAGAACATTTCGAACCGCGCTGGAAGCGCCGCTGAAAATCAGGCGCTGTCCCGATTGCTGAGTCCATGTGTTCAATCGCGCCATCAAGCCCGCGCCCGTGGAATCAAGGTAGCGCACACGCGAAAGATCAATCTGCACCTCGGGCAGGCTTTCGCTGCGAGCCCGGGTTTCACGCAAAACTTCATCAGCATTCCGAACCGTGATTTCGCCCTGCCAATAAATCGGGCTCGCTCCTTGAACCGCCGACGCCTGTTCCTGCGCCTGCGCGGCGCGAATGCGACGGGCCGATTCGAGATCATCCGCGATGAAGAACAACTCGGTGAGTCCCATGAGTTGCAGCGTCTTCAGTACGGTTCGCGGGGGCGAAAGCAGGATCAAACAACGCCCCTGCCGGCGCAGGTCGCGCTGCAAACGGGCCAGGCAGGCGACTCCAGCCGAGTCGATCCAGCGCACCGCATCCATTTCCAGCAGGCAATGCCGGTGATCCACCAACACCGCATGCAGCAGCCGGCTGCTGCGTTCGATCGCCGCGGCGTCGAATCGCGCCGGCACGGCCAGGTGCTGCCAGCCGTTGGTTCTCAAGCTCGCCGAGCATGTTTGACCCGCGCTTCGGCCGGCACGCCGACGCAAGGACCAGAGCTGACGAAGAATGCCCGTTCCGAACGAGACGAGGTCCAGCGCGTAACGCTTGAACAGCCGCCGTGGTTCCTGCGCGAGGCGGAAAATCCATTCCGTTCCGGAACGTTGCATCCAAATCGGCGCCCGCTTCATGCAGCCGCCCAGGAAATCAATGGTTGCGCCCACTCCAATGCAGACCGGCACGCCTAGTGACTGGTAGTTCATCGCAATCCACTTCTCCTGCTTCGGACAACCGAATGCCACCAGCAGCACATCGGGATTTGCAGCGCGCACGCGGCGGTGAATCTCCACGTGATCCATTTCCAGCAATGGCTTGAACGGCGGCGAATAGTGGCCGGCGATTCTCAGGTTTGGATGCTGCAGGCGAAGGCATTCCACAGCCTTCTCCGCGGCCTGAGGCGAGGCGCCCAGCAGGAAAATGCGATAACCCTTGCCGGCTGAAACCCGGATCAGTTCGGGAACGACATCCGCACCCGCGCACCGCTCCGGCAACGGATTTCCCAGCCAGCGCGAAGCCCATACCAGCGGCGTGCCGTCGCACAAAACCAGGTCGGCGTCGAAGAGGATTCGGCGCAACTCCAGATCACGCTGAGCCTGCACGACGAAGTCAACATTTGCAGTGGCGATGTAATGCGGCTGGCCGGAAGCGATCATTCGTTCCACGCGGCAGACAGCTTCGGAGATGGTCACCGGGTCGAACGTGACCCCCAAGACAGACACCGGCAAAGGTTCCGAACGGGTGGAGGCATTCATATTCAAGTTCAGTGCCGGGATTCTGCCGCGAGCCGCCGCGCTCGTGCAGGAGGTCTAATGCGTGGGGTTTATGCAGTGGGTAAAAGTCTCCATCCGATTTGGAAGCCGGGGACGAGGTGGAAACGGCCGGACCCATTGCGAGCGATAGACGCTGCCATGGCTGCGCGTCTGGTCGGGTTTCCCGTCACACCGTCCCTCGGAAATACCTCAAGGGCCAAGGCAGAAAGCCGATACCAGCCGTGAATGCCTAACAAAAGCCACGCTCGAACCACTATCGACCAGCTATGAAATTCCCCCGTCTCCTAGCCGCCGCAGCCGCTCTCAGTTTCGCCACCACTCTCAGCTTCGCCCAAGGCCTGGACGCCGGTGCGCAGACCAAACTCGATGCACAGATCAAACTGGCACAGACGCTTGCCGCCGACCCGGTGATTGTCGCCGCGGTCAAGGCGCACAACACCAGCCTGCCAGCCTCATCCGCTGAAATGACCCAGGACAAGTGGAAGGGCCTTTCGATCCTCGATCCAGCCGTTCGTTCGTTCACCAAAAATCCCAGCGCCGAATTGCTCAAGGCGCGCAAAAGCCCCGTCGTGACCGAGGCATTCATTTCGGGTGCCGACGGCAACAAGGTTGCGTTCCTGACCAAGCCCTCGAATTTCTCGCACAAAGGCAAAGCCAAGCACGATGACCCCATGACCGGAAAAATCTGGAAGGGCGACATCGAACTGGACGAGTCCACCGGCAGCCAGCAGATCCAGTTTGCCGTGCCGGTCCTCGATGGCGACAAGCCGATCGGCTCGCTCGTCGTCGGTCTGGCGGTCTCGAAGCTCAAAGAATAGGCACGCTTCACGCGGCCAGAATCCATCCCGATGAAAAATTTCAACGTCTCGCGCCGGCTCGCGGGTTTGCTCGCTGCCTTCGGGATCAGTATGATCCTGGCGGTCGCCGCCTTCTCGCTCTTGCTTCACCATGCCGGGAAGAAAGCCGCCGCAGTTACCGCGCAATCGACCAGCCAGCTGACTTCAGGATACGAACTGCTGGAATCCTTGAGCGTCATTCAAAATGACATCCAGCGCTTCATCCGTTTGAAAGATCCGGATGTCATGGAAAAGGCGCTGGCCGAACTGAAGGCGCACCAGCAACAAGCGGATTCGAAACTCAAGGAAGGCGGCTCCGCCAATGTCATTCGCCCCAAACTCGAAGCTCTCATTGCCAGCCAGAATGCCGTCGTGGACGATGTCTTGCGCGGCAGCGTTTCGGACGCGTATGAGAAGTTCTTTGGGAACACCGCCAGTTGCTACGACCAGCTTCTGCGGGTGCTCAGCCAGGAACAACAGAATGTCAACCGCTCCGCCGCGCAGATGATCGTGGCACAACGCCAGAGCACGAACCGCTCGCTCGCCGTTCAAGCGGCATCCCTTTCCGCCGTGTTCATCGGATTGATCGTGTTCGGCTGGCGCTTGAAAAACCGCATCGTGACCGAGCTCACGCACATCAGCGGCGTGCTGAGCGAATCCAGCACCCAACTCACCAGTGCCGCCGGGCAGGTTTCCAGTTCGAGCCAGACGCTTGCGGAAGGCGCCAGCACCCAGGCCGCTTCAATTGAAGAAACCAGCGCGTCCCTCGAGGAGATGTCATCCATGATCCGCGCCAACTCCGACAGCGCACAAAAAGCCAACACGCTCGCCCGCCAGGCGCGCGAAGCGGCGGAAAAAGGGTCCACCGACATGACGGACATGAGCGCCGCCATCGCCGACATCAAGGCATCGAGCGATGACATCGCCACGATCATCAAGACCATCGATGAGATCGCGTTCCAGACGAACATCCTGGCGTTGAATGCAGCGGTGGAAGCTGCCCGTGCCGGTGAAGCGGGGATGGGCTTTGCCGTCGTAGCCGACGAAGTTCGCAATCTCGCCCGCCGCAGCGCTGACGCAGCGAAGGAAACGACGCAACGGATCGAAACCGCCATTCACAAAACCGGCGTCGGCGTGGAAATCAGTCAGAAAGTCGCCTCGGCTTTGAATGAAATTGTGACCCGCGCCCGGCAGGTGGATGAACTCGCCGCCCAGGTGGCCAACGCATCGCGCGAACAAAGCGTCGGGATCAATCAGCTCAACGCAGCCATCGGCCAGATGGATCACGTCACGCAAAGCAACGCCGCCAGCGCCGAAGAGAGCGCCGCCGCCGCGGAAGAACTCAATGCGCAGGCGCAGGTCATGAAGATGTCCGTCA
>CAMLLE010000282.1 GCA_946480555.1 uncultured Verrucomicrobia subdivision 3 bacterium | reverse complement strand
GCCGGCCAGATGCACAACTACCATGTTGTGATGGCGAGCTTGAATTCGCCCATGGCGGAATTCTTCCCGCCGGTGGATGTCGAAGTCGGCAACGAATTGTTCTGGTACATCTTCAAAGGCGAACCGACGCCCAAGGACGGATTCATCAATCTCGACGAGAACACGCCCGGTCTCGGTCTGACCGTGGACGAAGACGCGTTGAAAAAATTCCACATCACCGAATGAGAATGTGCGGCCTAACTCTGTGGCGTCAGGCATCCCTGCCTGACGTTGAGCCGGGCTTCCAGCCCCGCGGAAATAATCGTACGCAGTCAGGATGTCTCTCTGATTTTTTAACCGCCTTGTACAGTCGTGCATCGAATCCGGACGGCAAGATGCCGCCCTCTACGGCAGGCACGGTTGCCCGCCGATACATTTCATGACCCGGCTCGTTCAAATCCAAAACGGTTCAACGCGTAGGGTGGCGCTCGTTGAAGAACCACGGCTGCGCTTGCTGGCAGATGCTCAATCCATTTACGAACTCGTCAGAATGGCCGACGCAGCTGCCGTGTCATTGCAGGACGCGATTCGCGAGCGGCTCACAAGCCAGAACTTGGACTACGATCCAATCTATTCCGGCCAAGCAGACTGGAAACTTCTCTCGCCCATCGATCATCCGATCGAGCCAGCTCGCTGCCTGGTGTCGGGAACGGGTCTCACGCATCTCGGCAGTGCGAAGAACCGCCAGGCCATGCACAGCGCGAGCGAGGCGGAGATGAACGACAGCATGAAGATTTTCAAATGGGGCGTCGAAGGCGGCAAACCCGCGCCGGGGAAGATCGGCATCGCACCCGAATGGTTTTACAAGGGCAACGGCTCGATTCTCCGCGCGCCCGGCGAACCGCTCGACGTGCCGCCGTACGCTGAAGACGGCGGCGAGGAAGCGGAGATCGCGGGCATCTACTTCGTCAGCGCCGACGGAACGCCGCGCCGCATCGGCATGACGATTGGCAACGAGTTCTCCGACCACAAATTCGAGAAGAAGAACTACCTCAATCTTGCCGGATCGAAGCTGCGCCACTGCTCGCTTGGCCCGGAACTGGTGATCGATCCGAAGTTTGATTCCGTGCCGGGCACGGTGAGGATTCTTCGCCGTGGAAGCGTGTTGTGGTCACAGGAAGTTCTCACGGGGGAAAACGAGATGTGCCACAGCCTCGCCAACATCGAGCATCATCACTTCAAGTTCGAGGGCCACCGTCGGTCTGGCGATTTGCACGTGCACTACTTCGGCGCGTGCAGTTTGAGCTTCGGCGCAGGCGTTCGGCTGGAAGATGCGGACGTGATGGAGATTGCATTCGCTGGGTTCGGTCGCGCGCTGCGAAATTCCCTTCGGGTGTTGCGTGCCGAAAATGTCCCAGTGGCCGTGCGAGCCATGGCTTGAGCTGCGTGTTTACGAGGTCTGCACGATTCAGAGATGCCGCAGATGGGATTGTTAGCGCTGGTGAGCGAGCATCTCATTAGCACCGGGCTTTAGCCGGTGGCACGAACGCGGTCATTGGGAAGCCGTTTAAACGGCTTTTGCAACTGTGTGAAACCCGCTAAAGCGGCTCGCTTGGTCGATTGGACGCGATTCACCGGGTTGAAACCCGGTGGCCAACGAGAGCGACTCCGAATATCCGGCTCCGATGACAACGACGCCGAACCATCCCAAGAGAACCTCCCAGCCCGCGCCACCGAAAGTTGCGCTGCTGTTTGAGACGCCCAATGCCTACGCGCGCGGGCTGCTCGTCGGCATCGGAGAATACATACTGAGTCACGGACCGTGGCGCGTGCATCTCGCATTCTTTGGATTCGACGACCCGCCGCCGCCGTGGCTGTCCGCGTGGGACGGGCAGGGAATCATCCTGCGCGGCGAGAATCGCGCGATGGCCAAAGCCGTCGCGGAGCTGTCCATGCCGAAAGTGGACATGACCCCTTCGCGACTTCTGCCAGGTGCGCCGTGGGTCAAATCCGACGACGCCCTGGTCGCGCAACTGTCCGCGCAGCATTTCTTCGAGCGCGATTTCCGCAACTTCGCCTTTTGCGGCGATTCGCGACTGAACGTTTCCAATCGCCGCTGCGACTATTTCAAAATCTGCCTCCAGGATCATGGGCATCACTGCCACGTGTTCGGCATGAACAACGGCTCGTCAAGCGGTGACGCGGAAACCGAGGCCATTGGCCACTGGTTGAAACAATTGCCGAAACCCGTCGCCGTCTTCGCCTTCAACGACGGACGCGGGCAACAGGTGTTGGACGCCTGCCGCCGCACCGGACTCGCCGTGCCTGAAGAAGTCGCCGTGCTGGGCGTGGACAATGACGAAGTGCTATGCTCGTTGTCGCCGCCACCGATGTCGAGCGTGGTGTTGAATCCGCGCCGCAGCGGCTGGGAGGCGGCGTCGCTGCTCGAAATGATGATGCGCGGGGAAAAGGTGGCTGCGACCGGACATTTCATTCCGCCGGTCGCCGTCAAGGTGCGGCAGAGCACCGATGTGCTCGCGGTGGACGATCCGCAGATAGCACGGGCGCTGCGTTACATTCGCGAACATGCCTGCGAGCGCATCGGCGTGGGCGACGTGCTGCAACATTGCCCGATGTCGCGGCGTCTGCTGGAGATGCGTTTCAGGAAATTGCTGGGCCGCACGCCGCGCGAGGAGATTCTCCGCGTTCAAGTGAACCGCGTGAAAGAGCT
This sequence comes from uncultured Verrucomicrobia subdivision 3 bacterium, assembly GCA_946480555.1. The sequence continues at coordinate 2,493 of CAMLLE010000282.1, read as the reverse complement.
GTTGATCGGCACTGGATTGCCGATTGCGGAGATTGCCGAGCGTGCCGGGTTCGATCCGGAATACATGAGCGTGGTGTTCAAAAGCGAAACTGGCCTGAAGCCCAGCGAATTTCGGAAGACCTTCGGCGCGGGACGGTGACGGCCGACGCATCTGATTCGACGAGGGTCGTCCGAGAACACGAACACCAGCACTCCGAAGGAGTCGCCGGCTGGTAGCCACGGGTGAAGCGAAGCGCAACCCGTGGAATGCTGGAGGAACGACTTCTTCGCCCCGAAGTGGGCGACGGGTCTGTCGCCCCTCTGGGGCTTGGGATTGAATCCGTTCCCACCACGGGTTTCGCTGCGCTTCACCCGTGGCTACTGGCAGCCGCCCCTCCGGGGCTGACGCGGATTCGACTCGCAGCAGCCAAATCCGCCTCCTCACGTCGGCGGCTACACGGTTGCGCAAATTCTAAAATCAAATACGCAATCGTCCCCTACTCGGACGCATTGCCGGGCGGCAAACTGCTACCATGAGCCTGCGTTTCGATTCTCCTTCCCGCCGTGCATTCACCCTCATCGAACTGCTCGTCGTCATTGCCATCATTGCCATTCTGGCCGCGATGCTCTTGCCAGCGCTGGCGAGCGCGAAGGAAAATGGCAAACGCACGCGCTGCATCAGCAATCTCCGGCAAGTCGGCCTCGCCTGCGCCATGTATGCCGGCGACAATTTGGACAAGCTCCCGAACAACGCGGGGTCGGGCGGCCCGTGGGATTTGACCGTGCCCGTGGCCGATGCGTTGGTCCGTCAGGGGTTCACGAAAGGCATCCTCTATTGCCCATCGTGGAATCGCGCCAATCAGGACGCGGCTTGGGAAGGTTCGCTCGTCGCAAACGTCCGGGTGATTGGCTACGTGGTCACGTTTCCGAACACCGCTTATCTCGCCAGCACCAACATCAATCCCAAGATCACACCCACGTCATTTCAAAGCGGCACGGTCACCGTTTTACCCAAGGTCACCGATCGGGAACTCGCAGCCGACGCGACGATTTCCAAACTCGGTTTCAATCCACCCGTGTTCGAGAACATCACGCTCACCGGCGGTGTGCCGGGCAATTCCAACCACATGAAAGGCCGCCGGCCTGCGGGCGGAAACATCGTCTTCCTGGATGGACACGTGGACTGGCGGAAACTGGAAAAGATGAGTCTCCGCAGTTCCGGCGGGATCGCGAACTACTGGTATTGAGCGAGGCGTTCCCGGCGTTTCGGATTTGCGCAAAGCCAAAGATTTAATGCGCAATCAGCCTCTACCGGACTTCGCGCCGCCGCCTATGCTCAACCTAGACACAGACCCGATCACCTCCTGTGGAATTCCTATGAACAACCTCAACCGTGTCAGAATTCTCCTCACGACGGCGACGTGCTTCGCAATGAACCTCTCCGGTTTGCAGGCGGAGAATTTCGTGCTGGAAGCCTCGGACGCCGCCGGCACAACCAGCTTCAACACCGGCCTGCACTGGCCCGGCGGCGCAGCGCCTGCGCCGGGCAACACGTATCAGACCGCCAACTTCCTGCTGCGCACACCCGCCAACGCCACGGCGATTACGTTCCAGGGCGACTTGCTGGAGGTGCAGGCCGGCGGCACGTTGCGCGACAAAACGGCGGCGGTTGTAACGATCGGCAACCTAATTCTGGCGCAGGGCGCGATTGTCGAACTGACGCAACCGAACGGCGTCAACAACGCCACTGCGGCCGGAACGCTCGCGGGCAACATCACGTTGAACGGCACGGCGACCTTTCGCGCGGGCATCAGCACCGATGTCGCGGGTGAAACGTTCACCGTGAATTCCACCATCGCAGGCATGGGCGGCATCACCACCAGCGGCTCGAATGGACGACTCGTCTTAGCCGGAGCGAACACCTATTCCGGCGATACAACCATCGCCGGCCTGGCGAACAGCACATTGCGATTGGGTAACGAAAACGCCGTGTCGAACAGCACGGTCGTGATCAGTCTCGCGAACGGTCTCGCCTTCAGTTCCGGCATCACGACTTTCAATCTTGGCGGCCTCGCGGGCGCGAACAACACAACGCTCACGAATCTAGGCGGCGCGGCAGTCACGCTGGTCGTTGGCGGAAACAATGCGAACACAACATACTCGGGCATCCTCAGCGGCGCAGGCGGTTTGACCAAGACTGGCAACGGCACGCTGACGCTGAACAACGCGAACAATTTCACAGGCATCACCACGGTCAGTGCGGGCAGGCTTCTGGTCAGTTCGGCGCAGGCGACAACGAATGAAATCTCGGTCAGCAGTGGCGCGACTCTTGGTGTGGCTGTTTTTGGAACGAATCAACTGCGGCCAGCGCTCGTGACGTTCAATGCTGGCGCGACGAATGAGTTTTTGTCCGTTTCGAGTGCGATGATTGCGCCGCTGAAACCGGGCACGCTCACGCTCAACGGCGTGAGCACCATCAACATCATCAGCGGAAATTTCGTCACCGGCACGAGC